>NZ_JBHVKJ010000002.1:0-213922 GCF_042798275.1 Nocardioides sp. NPDC057767
GAGACGAAACAGCAGTTTCGTCGCCCACAACTGCGTTCTCGCGCGAAACAACTGCAGATTCGGCGATCCTCAGTCGACGGAGTCGAAGGTCTCCGGACGGTGCTCGACATCGAAGTGGTCGGTGGGCCAGAAGACGACGGCGACCCGACCGACGACGTCCGAGGTGGGTACGAACGCGTTCGCGCAGGCCTCGTCACCGGACTTCTGACGCTCGGGGTTGCACAGGTGGAAGGACGAGTCGGCGGAGTTGGCGCGGTTGTCGCCCATCACGAAGAGCCGGCCCTCGGGCACTACGGCCTTCCAGCCGCGGCAGCCACCCTTGACGTACGCGCCGTTGTCCTGCGCCATCGGGCCGTCACAGGTATCGCTCGGAGCGATGAACGAGGACTCCTCCAGAGGCGTTCCGTTGACCACGATGCGACCCGAGTCGCAGCACTCCACGGTGTCGCCGGCGACTCCGATGACCCGCTTCACCAGGTGGTCGCCGGTCGGGTACAGCCCGACCTTGGCGAGCACAGCCCGGAAACCGGTCGGCGCCGGCGGCACCTGGTTGGTCGAGAGCCAGTCACCGGGATCGGCGAAGACGACCACGTCGCCGCGCTCAGGTGTGCCGGTCCAGTAGGACGGCTTCTCCACCAGGACCCGGTCGTTGACCTCCAGCCCGGGCCGCATCGACTCCGAGGGGATGTAGAAGGCCTGAGCCAGGAACGTCTTGATCACCACCGCGAGCAGGATGGCCGTCACCGCGATGATCACGATCTCGACGACCGACCTCAGACATCCTCTCGACTGCCCGCCCGACCTCGCCGATCCCTCCAACTCTGCCCCCATGGCCCCGACCCTATCCAGACGATGGGCCACGTCCGGCGCAATCCGGGATTCGGGAGCACGCGGCGTCACCCGCCACCGGGGTCCTCCTCTCTCCGGCGCGCGCTGGAGCACGTCGATAAGGTCGAGGCGTGTCCGACCTCGACCATCGCCTCCACGCTCTCGAAGCGGATCTCAGGACCCGGGGAAGTGTGCTGGTCGCCTTCTCCGGTGGCGCCGACAGCGCCTTCCTCCTCGCGGCCGCGACCAGGGCTCTGGGCAGTGACAACGTCGCCGCGGCGACCGGCTACTCACACAGCCTCCCGATCGCCGAGCGGGATCCGGCAGCCGAGTTCGCGAGAAGCCTCGGCGTACGCCTGATCACCCCGCAGACCCACGAGATGGAGCGGGAGGGCTACCGGGCCAACGGCACCGACCGGTGCTTCTTCTGCAAGGCCGAGCTGCTCGACACCCTGGTCCCGCTGGCCCGCGACCTCGGCCTGGCCCACGTGGCGACCGGCACCAACGCCGACGACGCGATCGAGGGGCTCAACGGTCTCCGGCCCGGCATCCGCGCCGCCGCCGAACGCGGTGCGATCACCCCGCTCAAGGACGCCGGCCTGACCAAGGCGCAGATCCGTGAGGCGTCGCGCCGCTGGGACCTGCCGACCTGGGACAAGCCGGCCGCAGCCTGCCTCTCCAGCCGGATCGCCTATGGCCTGGAGGTCACCCCGCGCCGGCTCGCGCGCGTGGAGCGGGCGGAGCAAGGCGTACGCAGCCTCCTGGCCACCCACGGCCACGACGCCGCCCGGGTGGACCTGCGCGTGCGCGACCACGGGGAGAAGGCGACGGTCGAGCTGTCGGCTAACCTCCTGCCTCTCGACCCCCACCATGCCGACGAGGTGCTCAAGACCGTGACAGACGCAGGATTCCCCGCCGCGGAGATCGACCCGCGGGGCTTTCGCTCCGGTTCGATGAACCTGAAGGCGGCGAAGTGAGGGAGTTCTGGGACACGATCACCGCGACCCAGACCGTTCCCGAAGCACCCTGGCTGATCGGCGCCGGGGTCGTCGCCCTGGCGCTCGTCGTGTGGCGTACGTCCTGGCGGACCGTACGTCTCGGCGTCACCGTCGTCCACGAGGCCGGCCACGCGGTGGTGGCGGTCCTGGTGGGAAGGCGTCTGGCCGGGATCAAGCTCCACTCCGACACCTCGGGCGTCACGCTCTCGCGCGGCAAGCCGTCCGGGCCGGGGATGGTGGCGATGCTCGCCGCCGGCTACCTCGCGCCGGCGCTCCTCGGCCTGCTCAGCGCGACCATGCTCGCCGCCGGTCACGCCCTGGGGCTGCTGTGGCTCCTGGTGGCGGCGATGCTCGTGCTGCTGGTGTGGGTACGCAACGGCTACGGCCTCGTCGTCCTCCTGGTGCTCGGCGCCGCGCTCGGCGCGATCAGCTGGTACGCCGACGGTCGCATCCAGACCATCGTCGCCACCCTGGTGACGTGGCTGCTCCTGCTCGCCTCGCCGAGGCCGCTCCTGGAGCTCCTCGGCCGCGGCGAGCGAGGCCGACGCGGCTCCGACCCCGACCAGCTCGCCGGCCTGACCGGCATCCCTTCGGTGCTCTGGATCCTGGTGCTGCTGGTCGTCAACATCGCCGGCCTCGTGGTCGGCGTGCAGACCCTGATCCCGGACCTGAGCTGGATCTAGCTCGATCGAGCTCGATCTAGCTCGATCTAGCTCGATCTAGCTCGATCTAGCCTGGTCAGAGCTCGAACTCGTCGGCGATCTGACGTAGCGCGGGGGAGACCTTCTTGGCCAGCTCGCGGGTGGGCGGGCGGCCCTGGGCGTAGCCGTCGCGGATGTCGTCGAGGAGCTTGATGACGTTCTCGACGATCAGCTCCATCTCCTCGGGCTTGCGGCGCTTGGCGGCACGCTGGCGACCGGAGACGGACGGGGAGCGCTCGAGGACGGTCACCGAGAGCGCCTGCTCGCCGCGGCGCCCCTGGGCGATGCCGAACTCCACCCGGGTGCCGGCCTTCAAGGTCTTGGCAGCGCCCTCGGGGAGCGCGTCGGCGTGGACGTACACGTCCGGACCGTCGTCCTGCGACAGAAACCCGAAGCCCTTGGTGGCGTCGAACCACTTGACCTTGCCAGTAGGCACGGCAGCTTGCCCCTTCCTCGCGCATCTGCGCTTCAAACGTACGTCGCCCGGCGACTGTGACGGCCGACGCGGGAGAGCCTAGTCCTCAGCGCCCAGCGACGCGTGAGGTATTCCCCTCTCCGGCCCCCGGTGGGCATGGCCGGCATCCGTGGACGGCTCGGTGTCTCGTCCCTCGTGCGGGTGGGGCATATACTCCGCCTACCCCTCCATAGATTTGCAAATGATTTCGTACACCATTGGTAATCGAGACCACTTATGACGTAAGTTTACGTCGCCAAAGACTGCAGATAGGCACGCCCGGGTGCCGGCAGGCTTCGCGGCGGGGGACTGGGGTGTGTGCCACAGACGGCGCACACCACTCGGGAATGATGTGACATGGCCACGAGAGGGAGTAATGGCCGAGCCATACGCAAGCACAACCCACCGTCCGGAACGCAAGCCCTGGCAGGGAATTCGAGCGCGTCTGATCTTCGTGCTGCTCATCCCGACCATCGCGGCGATGGTGTTCGGCGGGTTGAGCATTTCGCGCGCCCTCTCAGCCCAGGCGGAAGCACGCCAGGCCGAGACCGTCGCCCAGGCGCTGCCTGACACCTACAACCTCGCGATCAACATCCTGTTCGAGCGTGACGGTGCGCTGGCGGGTGTTCCCGAGGTCGTCATGCGGCCGCTGCAGCAGACGACCGACGAGTCGATCGAGGCCTGGAGCGCCAAGGCGAAGGAGATCGACGCCGGCGACGACAAGGACCTCGAGAACAGCATCGTCGAGATCCAGCAGGCGCTGAACGGCATCGACGACCTGCGCGCGCAGATCCAGGAGAAGGACACCCAGGTCGAGGCCCAGCTGGCCTACACGACCGTGATGAACAACCTCTTCGGGATCTCGGCGCAGATGCCGACCCTGGAGAACGACGAGGTCTTCTCCAAGATCGCCGCGATCAGCAACGTGCGCCCCGCCTCGGAGGCGATGGGCACCGAGCGTGTGATCATGATGGAGGCGCTGAGCAAGAAGGCTGCGGCGGAGAAGAACGGGGTGGTCAACCCCGACGTCCTCACCGACGAGCAGTTCGCGGAGCTCGCCCGCGCCGAGGCCAAGTGGCGCCTGTCCACGGCCGACTACTACCTCAAGACCTCCGACGAGATCCGCCAGCAGCTCGACGAGCTGACCAACGAGACCACCACCAACGGCTCGATCGGGGCACCCGCCCACCGGGTCGTCAACCAGGTGATCACCAGCGGCGGCATGGACCGGGTCAAGATGACCCCGGACCAGTACACCGGCGCCAGCACGGAGTTCATCCGTGGTCTGCAGAAGATGATCGTCGCGACCGCGCAGGAGATCAGTGACGACGTCGAGCAGATCAAGACGGACGCGACCCGCGACGCGATCGTCATCGGTGTCCTCGTCCTCGTCGTCCTGATCTTCGCTCTCGCCGTCGGTCTGGTCGCGGCCCGTTCGATCCTGTCGCCGCTGAGCCAGCTGCGCCGCCTGGCCTACAACCTGGCCAACCACGACCTGCCGGAGCGAGTCGCCTACATGAACCAGGCCGACGGCCCGGTCGACACACATGTGGAGCCGCTGGACATCGCGCGCCGAGACGAGATCGGTGACGTCGCGGACGCGTTCGACGCGGTCCACGTCGAGGCGATCCGACTGGCGGGCGAGCAGGCCGAGCTGCGTACGAACGTCGACAAGATGTTCATGAACCTCTCCCGCCGTT
Source organism: Nocardioides sp. NPDC057767 (assembly GCF_042798275.1). NCBI lineage: Bacteria > Bacillati > Actinomycetota > Actinomycetes > Propionibacteriales > Nocardioidaceae > Nocardioides > Nocardioides sp. NPDC057767. The sequence continues at coordinate 4,682 of NZ_JBHVKJ010000002.1, forward strand.
CGCAGAGCCTCGTCGAGCGCCAGCTCCAGCTCATCGACCAGCTCGAGGCCAACGAGCAGGACCCCGACGACCTCGCGAACCTGTTCCGCCTGGACCACCTCGCGACCCGTATGCGCCGCAACGACGAGTCCCTGCTGGTTCTCGCCGGCGGCGAGATCGGCCACGCCGCTCGTGGCCCGGTCCCGGTCCTCGACGTGCTCCGCGCCGCGGCCTCCGAGATCGAGCAGTTCGCCCGGGTCGACATCGACTCCGAGGAGAACGCCGAGTTCGAGGGCGCGATCGCGGGTGACCTCGTGCACCTGCTCGCGGAGCTGATCGAGAACGCCACGAACTTCTCCCCGCCCGACACCGCGGTCACGATCCGCACCTTCCGCGCCGGCCCCGCCGCGCCGCTGCTGGTCGAGATCGAGGACCTCGGTATCGGCATGACGCCCGAGGAGCTCGACGCGGCCAACATGAAGCTGCGCCGCGCGACCGGCCTCGACGCCGACGTCGCCCGGATGATGGGTCTGGTCGTGGTCGCGCGCCTGGCGGCGCGTCACGGCCTCTACATCGAGCTCGTGCCCAACCGTCCCCGCGGTGTGGTCGCGCGCGTCGAGATGCCGGTCACCACGATCGTCGGCGCTCACGCGGAGACCCCGTCCGGTCAGCAGCAGGGCTTCGACGCCTATGCCTTCCAGCAGGCCGGCTACGGCCAGCAGACCGGCGCCTACCCGGTCGCCGGCGAGCTTCCCTACGAGATGCAGTACGGGATGCCCGCCTACGACGCGCAGCCGTACGCCGGTGGCAACCCCTACGACGTCCCCGTCGGTGCACTCCCGGCACCCGAGGCGCCCGCCGCCTCCGCGGCCGCGCCGCCGGCCCTGCCGAGCCGTACGCCCGGTGCGTCCAACCACCCGAACCTGTCCAACAACGGCGGTGCCCCCGGCTTCCAGCAGGGCGCGAACGGCCAGTCCGGCCAGCACAACGGCTTCGGCCAGACCGGACCGCACACGGGTCAGCAGCCTGCGTTCGGTGGTGTCCCGCCGATGCCGGGCGACCCGGGCTTCGAGTCCCCGTCCGCGCGCACGGGCAGCTTCCCGGCCCAGCCCCAGCAGTACAGCGGCAGCCAGCCGCAGTACGGCGGCGACCCGTTCGGTGGCGACCCGTTCGGCGCCAACCAGCCTGCCTCGCAGCCGGCGCAGTCGAGCGGACCGCAGCAGAACTTCCTGTCCAACATGCTGCCGGTGCGCAAGGCCGAGGACCTGGCCGCGCGCTTCCCCGACGGCCGCTTCGACCCGAGCACCGAGACCGGCGACCTGCCTCGCCGCGACCCGGGCGCCCAGGGTGGCAGCCCGTTCGGCACCGACACCGGCGCGTTCCGCACCTTCGAGCGCCCCGCCGAGCGCACGACGCCGCGTACGCCCCCTCCGGGGTTCGGTCCCGACGACGACCCGTTCGGTCCGGCCGGTGACGCGATCGCGCCGATGGGCCCGATGGCTCCGGAGCCCACCAACTCGCCCAACCCGCTCGACTCGACCACCGAGGTTCCGATCCTCGATGACGAGGGAAGCTCGATCTTCGACGACCTCCAGTCGGAGTGGTTCACCCGACGTCGCCCGCTCGGCGCTCGCCGGGCGATGGAGGCGAAGGGCGACCCGCTGAACGACCCGCTCGCCGGCCCTGCCGCAGGTCCGACCGCCGGTCCGGCCGCCAAGGCCGGAAATGGCGCCAAGCCCGGCAACGCCGATGCTGCTGCGCCTGCTCCCGCGGGCGACGCCCTCGGCGAGCAGGCGGTCCCGGACGACGAGCCGACCACGCCGATGAGCTGGTCCTCGCCGGGTGATGAGGGCTGGCGCCGGGCGCAGGAGCTGGAGAAGCTGCAGGAGCAGGAGCCGGCGACGGTCACGCAAGGTGGCCTCCCGGTACGTGTCCCGGGTCAGAACCTCATCCCAGGAGCGGCCCCATCGGTCACACCACCGTCATCAGGTCCGCGTAACATGGACGCGCGCCGGACCCGTGGCATGTCCAGCTTCCAGAAGGGCGTCAGCCGCGCCCGCAACAACCCCGCTGAGGCGGAAAGCAACCCCGAAGGTGAGGAGCAGCAGTGACAACGGCCCCCGCAGGACTGGACTGGCTTGTCGACAGCCTGACCCAGCGCACCCCCGACATCGCTCACGCGATCCTGGTGTCGGCTGATGGCATGCCGATGGCCAGCTCCGTCGACTTCCCCCCGGACCGGGCCGACCAGCTCTCGGCGATCGCCTCCGGTCTCACGAGTCTTACCCAGGGAGCAGCTCGGTGCTTCGCCGCGGGTAATGTCCAGCAGATGGTCATCGAGATGGACGGTGGCTATCTGGTCCTCATGGCGGTTGGTGAGGGCTCCAGCCTTGCTGCCCTCGCCGCCCCCGACTGCGATCTGGGACAGGTTGGCTACCAGATGCAGCTGCTGATCTCGCGTGTTGCCACCGCCCTCACCCCCGATACCAGAACCGGCGCCTGATGTGCGCCCGAGCTTAGGACCGAGATCGTGAGCAACCACGCCTCCGAACCGCCGCCCCTGGTCAGGCCGTACGCCCTGACTCGAGGCCGCACGCAACCCAAGCGCGTCTTCCCGATGGAAGCCCTGGTGATCACCGACCGCTACGTGATCGACGGCTACGTCCGGTCGCCCGAGGAGCGGACGATCGCGGAGCTCTGCCGCGAGAGCCGTTCCGTCGCCGAGGTTGCGGCGCTCATCCGGGTGCCCCTGGGTGTTGCCCGAGTCCTGATCGGTGACCTTGCGGAGCGCGGCGTGGTGCAGGTGCACGCCAGCAAGGTCCCGGACGCCCCGGACACCGCTCTCCTCGAGCGCGTGCTGTCCGGCCTGAGGAAGCTTTGACAGGAGTAATGCAGTGACCACCGACTCCAAGCAGGCGACCATGTCTGCGAAGATCGTCATCGCCGGCGGGTTCGGCGTTGGTAAGACGACCTTCGTCGGATCCGTCTCGGAGATCGTCCCCCTGACGACCGAGGCCGTGATGACGCAGGCGACTGCCGGCGTCGACGACCTCTCCGCCGTGCCCAACAAGAAGACCACGACCGTGGCGATGGACTTCGGGCGGGTCTCTCTCGACTCCGACCTGATCCTCTACCTGTTCGGCACGCCCGGCCAGAACCGCTTCTGGTTCATGTGGGACGACCTGACCCAGGGCGCCATCGGCGCTGTGGTGCTCATCGACACCCGTCGTCTTGCCGACTCCTTCGGCGCGATCGACTACTTCGAGTCCCGCAACGTGCCGTTCGTCGTGGCTCACAACGTCTTCGGCGCCAACCAGGCCTACAAGCCGGAGCAGATCCGCGAGGCACTGGCTCTGCGCCCGGACATCCCGATCGTCACCTGCGATGCCCGTGACCGCCAGTCGACCAAGGCGACGCTGATCTCGCTCGTCGAGTACGTCCTCTCGATGGTCTCCACGCGCGCGCTCCAGTAGCCGAGCGACGCCGACACCCGCCGCAGCCCTGCTCCGGCGGGTGTCGGCCATTTCAAGGCGTGCCGTGACTGTGCAGTAGAGGCGTACGTCTGGGAGGATGACGCGTTGTGCGGAAGTTCAGGTTGTGGTGGCGCAAGGTGACCCCGAAGTGGCACCTGAGACGCCTGTGGGCGAAGATGTGGACCGTGATCACGACCCCGTACGCCGATGCGACGGCCGTCGCTGCCGTCGACGAGGCCCGCGCCGCGCTCCTGTCCGACGTGCCAGCCGGTGACGTCGGAGAACATCTCGGTCATGTGGCCGAGGATGGTGCCGGCCCAGGCGTCGTGACCCACCTGTTCGCCTGCACCCGCAAGGGCTACGTCGGCTGGCACTGGTCGGTCACGGTCGTCTACGTCCCGGTCCTGGGCGCAGCCTCCGAGGTGACCGTCAACGAGGTCGTCCTCGTTCCCGGCGACGCCGCGATCGTGGCCCCCGCCTGGGTGCCCTACCGCGACCGGATCAAGCCCGGAGACCTCTCGCCCGGCGACCTGCTCCCGGTCGAGGACGACGACGTCCGGCTGGTCCCGACGTACGCCTTCGGTGACGACCCGCTCGACGCCGACGAGAAGGCACAGGTGCGCGAGGTCGCCAAGGATCTCGGTCTCGGTCGCGTCCGCACCCTGTCGACCTCGGGCTTCGACGCTGCCGCCGAGCGGTGGTACGCAGGTGAGGGCGGCCCCGAGGCGCCGCTCGCCCAGGCCGCCCCCGACCAGTGCCACAGCTGTGGCTTCCTGGTCCGGCTGACCGGTCACCTGGCCTCGACCTTCGGCGTCTGCGCCAACGGCGACGCCAACGACGACGGCAAGGTGGTCAGCCTCAACCACGGGTGCGGTGCGCACTCCGAGGTGCGGCTGGCGAAGAAGCACGAGCCGCAGCCGCTGCCGGACCCGGTCTTCGACACCATCAGCGACGACGTCGAGACCTTCTAGGTCAGGTCTTCTAGGCGAGGCCCTCGGCGCGCAGCCGGCGGGCCTTGCGGCGCCGGGTCAGCTCGATGCCGATGGCACCGATGCCGAAGGCGGCCAGGCAGGTCCAGATCCACCAGGTCCAGCCGCGGTCGTTGAGCAGCCCCCAGAAGGGCAGCAGCGCCACGAACCCGACGAGCCAGCCGAGGGTGGCCAGCTCGAAGGCGCGGATGCCGTCCTCGTCGACCAGCTCGATCCTCGGATCGGGACGAGGCTCGACCGGCTCCTCGACAGGTGGCTCGTCATAGCCGTAGTCCTGGGGGTAGCCGCCGTTCTCGGGGTAGTAGTCGCCCTCGTACGCGTCGTACTGCTGCTCCGGGTAAGCGCCGGAGTAGTCGTCGTCCCGGTACTGGTCGCTCATGCCTCCCACCTTAGTGGGCCTTGGGCGGGCGATAGTCTGGGGCTGCCGAGCGCTTCTCGGCACGGCCCGACGACCTGGGAGGTCCACTGATGCCTTCGCTCCGCTGCCCATGCGGCACCAACTTCCGCACGGAGACCGACGACGAGCTGGTCGAACAGGTGCAGGAGCACCTGACCGAGGCTCACCCCGGTCGCACCTACAGCCGAGACGACATCCTCATGCTCGCCGCGATGTCCTGACCCTGTGACGGCGCCCTCGACAGGGCGCCGTCTCTTTCCGGAATAGTTAGCTCCGGTAAGCAGTTATGCTTACCGACATGCCTACCGCACAGCCCGTCTCCGCGCCCGACGCGGCCTCCGACATCCCCGAGGTCGCCTCCGAGCTGCGCACCTCCGTCATGCGGATGCGCCGCCGCCTGGCCAACGAGCGCCACCCCGACAATGACCTCTCGCTGGGTTCGATGGCGGTGCTCGGGGCGCTGTACGCGTGCGACGAGATGACTCTCGGCGCTCTCGCCGCACGCGAACGGGTCCAGCCGCCGAGCATGACCAGGATGGTCAACTTCCTCGAGGAGGGCGGCTACGTCGTGCGCCGCCAGGGCGATACCGACCGCCGCCAGGTGCTGATCTCGATCACCGACAAGGGCCGCCGGACCGTACGCAAGGACCGGCTCAGCCGCGACGCCTGGCTCGCCCAGCAGCTCGTCGACCTCGACGCCGACGAGCTCGCCGCCCTCCGCACCGCCGCTTCGATCATGGAGAGAATAGCCACCAGTTGAGTCCCACGTTCCGTTCCCTGCGCAGTCACAACTACCGCCTCTACCTTGCCGGCAGCGTCGTCTCCAACGTCGGCACCTGGATGCAACGCATCGCCCAGGACTGGTTGGTCCTGAGCCTCGGCGGCGGGGGAGCGGCACTCGGTGTCACCACCGGTCTGCAGTTCCTGCCCATCCTCCTGCTCAGCCCCTATGCCGGGGTCATCGCCGACCGGTTCCCGAAGCGCCGTCTGCTGCAGGCCGCCCAGGGCTGGATGGCCCTGATGTCGCTGGTCCTCGGTGTGCTGGCGGTGAGCGGTCACGCCCAGGTGTGGATGGTCTACGTGATCGCCTTCCTGTTCGGCACCGGCGCCGCCTTCGACGGCCCGGGTCGGCAGTCGTTCGTGTCCGAGATGGTCCACCCCGACGACCTCACCAACGCCGTCGGCCTCAACTCGGCCTCGTTCAACCTCGCCCGCCTGATCGGGCCGGCGCTGGCCGGGCTCCTCATCGGCTGGCTCGGCAGCGGCCCGGAGGCGACCGGCTGGGTGATCCTCGTCAACGCGTTCTCCTACCTCGCCGTGATCGGGCAGCTGCAGCGGATGAACACCGCCGAGCTGCGCTCGCCCGAGCCCGTCGCCCGGAGGCGGGGGATGCTGCGTGAGGGCATCGGCTACATCCGTACGCAGCCCAAGATGCTGATGGTCCTCGTCATCGTCTTCTTCGTCGGCACGTTCGGCGCGAACTTCCCGATCACCTCGGCGCTGATGGCGACCGAGGAGTTCGGCAAGGGTGCCAGCGAGTACGGCCTGCTCGGCACCGTCCTCGCGGTCGGCTCGCTGTCCGGCGCGCTGCTCGGCGCCCGCCGCACCCGGATCCCGCTCAAGCTGATCGTGGCGGCGGCGACCGGGTTCGGGCTGGCCGTCATCGTGTCCGGGATGATGCCGACGTACGCCCTGTTCGCGCTGACCGGCCCGGTCGTCGGGTTCTGCACCATCACGGTGCTCAACGCCTGCAACGCCACCATGCAGACCGAGGCGGCCCCGGAGTTCCGCGGCCGGGTGATGGCGATCTACATGACCGTCCTGATGGGCGGCACCCCGCTGGGTGCCCCGCTCATCGGCTTCGTCGGCGAGCACTTCGGCGCCCGCACGACCCTGTACGCCAGTGGCGCCCTGGTCCTGTTCGGTACGCTTGCGGGGGTGCTGCTCCTAGCCGCCCTCCGAGGTGGTATCCGGGCCGTTTTGACCCCCTCTCAAGCCGCCGGGTAGCCTCTGAAGCGTGTCTGGGACAACCAGGCCGTCGCGCGTGCCCGGAACAAGCTCGAGAAAAGGGTCTCGGACCCGGGCTCGGCGCCCTCAAGTGGGGATTCGGTTCGAAAGATCCGTCTTCGTGCTGTTGAGGTAAGGGCGACACGCCCGACCTCGGGGGCGAGGCGGGACCAGTTGGTATCGCACCACCTGGACGCACACCATTGGATCCTTCGTGGCAGAGCGCCGCGTCGTGAGAGCAGAAAAGAAGGGGAACCACCGAGGTGCCCACCATCAACCAGCTGGTCCGCAAGGGCCGCGAGGACAAGGCGACGAAGTCGAAGACGCCTGCCCTCAAGGGATCGCCGCAGCGCCGTGGCGTCTGCACGCGCGTCTACACCACCACCCCGAAGAAGCCGAACTCCGCCCTCCGGAAGGTCGCCCGTGTGCGCCTCTCCTCCGGCGTCGAGGTCACCGCTTACATCCCGGGTGTGGGCCACAACCTTCAGGAGCACTCCATCGTGCTCGTCCGCGGCGGTCGTGTGAAGGACCTCCCCGGTGTTCGTTACAAGATCATTCGCGGCTCGCTCGACACCCAGGGCGTGAAGAACCGCAAGCAGGCCCGGAGCCGCTACGGCGCCAAGAAGGAGAAGTGAGATGCCTCGTAAGGGTCCCGCTCCCAAGCGTCCGCTCGTCGTCGACCCCGTCTACGGCTCGCAGCTCGTAACCCAGCTCGTCAGCAAGGTCCTCCAGGACGGCAAGAAGCAGGTTGCGCAGCGCATCGTCTACACCGCCCTCGAGGGCTGCCGCGAGAAGACCGGCACCGACCCCGTGGTCACCCTCAAGCGTGCGATGGACAACGTGAAGCCGGCCATCGAGGTCAAGTCCCGCCGCGTCGGTGGCGCGACCTACCAGGTTCCGGTCGAGGTCAAGGGCACGCGTGGCACCACGCTCGCGCTGCGCTGGCTCGTCGGTTACGCCCAGGACCGTCGTGAGAAGACGATGGCCGAGCGCCTCATGAACGAGATCCTCGACGCGAGCAACGGCCTCGGTGCCGCTGTGAAGAAGCGCGAGGACACTCACAAGATGGCCGAGTCCAACAAGGCCTTCGCGCACTACCGCTGGTGACGTACGGCGGGGTGCCCTTCGACAGGCTCAGGAACCACCCGCCGCAAGAAGCTGGCACCCCGCCCATCCAGACCGAAGACAATCTCTTTAAGGAACGCTGAAGACAGTGGCCGTCGACATCACCACGGACCTCAATGTGGTCCGCAACATCGGCATCATGGCGCACATCGATGCCGGTAAGACCACCACCACCGAGCGCATCCTGTTCTACACCGGTATCTCCTACAAGATCGGTGAGGTCCACGAAGGCGCAGCCACGATGGACTGGATGGAGCAGGAGCAGGAGCGCGGCATCACGATCACGTCCGCCGCGACGACCTGCTGGTGGAAGGACCACCAGATCAACATCATCGACACCCCGGGACACGTCGACTTCACCGTCGAGGTGGAGCGTTCGCTGCGCGTCCTGGACGGTGCTGTCGCCGTCTTCGACGGTGTGGCCGGTGTCGAGCCGCAGTCGCAGACCGTGTGGCGTCAGGCGAACAAGTACTCCGTCCCGCGGATGTGCTTCGTCAACAAGCTGGACCGCACCGGTGCCGACTTCTACATGGTCGTCGACTCGATCGTCGACAAGCTGCACGCCACCCCGCTGGTCCTGCAGCTGCCGATCGGTGCCGAGTCCGACTTCATCGGCGTCGTCGACCTGATCGAGATGAACGCCAAGGTCTGGCGCGGCGAGACCCAGCAGGGTGAGGACTACGTCGTCGAGGGCATCCCCGCCGACATGGCCGACAAGGCCGCCGAGTGGCGCGAGAAGCTCGTCGAGACCCTCGCCGAGGCCGACGACGACATCATGGAGGTCTACCTCGAGGAGGGCGACGTCTTCGACGTTCCCACCCTGAAGGCCGCCATCCGTCGCGCGACCCTCGCCGACAAGCTCAACCCGATCCTCACCGGCACCGCGTTCAAGAACAAGGGCGTCCAGCCCCTGCTCGACGCGATCGTCGACTACCTGCCCTCGCCCATCGATGTCGAGTCGATCATCGGCCACGACGTCAAGGACGAGGAGGTCGAGGTCTCCCGGAAGCCTTCCGAGGACGAGCCGTTCTCCGGCCTGGTCTTCAAGATCGCCTCCGACCCGCACCTGGGCAAGCTGTTCTACCTGCGCGTCTACTCCGGCAAGGTCGAGGCGGGTGCGACCGTTGTCAACCCGATCAACGGCCGCAAGGAGCGCATCGGCAAGATCTACCAGATGCACGCCAACAAGCGTGAGGAGATCAACTCGGTGGGCGCGGGCCAGATCGTGGCCGTCATGGGTCTGAAGGACACCAAGACCGGTCACACCCTGTGCGACCCGTCCAACCCGGTCGTCCTCGAGTCGATGAGCTTCCCGGCTCCCGTGATCGAGGTCGCCATCGAGCCGAAGACCAAGGGTGACCAGCAGAAGCTCGGCACGGCGATTCAGCGCCTCACCGAGGAGGACCCGACCTTCACGGTCAAGACCGACGAGCAGACCGGCCAGACCATCATCGCTGGTATGGGCGAGCTCCACCTCGAGGTCTTCGTCGACCGGATGAAGCGCGAGTTCAAGGTCGAGGCCACCGTCGGCAAGCCGCAGGTCGCCTACCGCGAGACGCTTCGCAAGAAGGTCGAGAACCACAGCTACACCCACAAGAAGCAGACCGGTGGTTCGGGCCAGTTCGCGAAGGTCGTCATCTCCGTCGAGCCGAACGTCGACGAGGAGACCGGCCAGGGTGCGGGCTACGAGTTCGTCAACAACGTCACCGGTGGTCGCGTGCCGAAGGAGTACATCCCCTCGGTCGACCAGGGTGCTCAGGACGCCATGGAGTTCGGTATTCTCGCCGGCTTCCCCATGGTCGATGTGAAGGTCTCGCTCGAGGACGGCGCCTACCACGACGTCGACTCCTCCGAGCTCGCCTTCAAGATCGCCGGCAACCAGGCCTTCAAGGAGGCCGCGCGCATGGCGAAGGCCGTCCTGCTGGAGCCGATGTTCGCCGTCGAGGTCACGACCCCCGAGTCGTTCCTCGGCACCGTTATCGGTGACATCAACTCCCGTCGCGGCCAGGTGTCCTCGCAGGAGGAGCGCCACGGCGACATGGTCGTCCAGGCTCTCGTCCCGCTGTCCGAGATGTTCGGGTACGTCGGTGACCTCCGGTCCAAGACCAGCGGTCAGGCGTCGTACTCGATGGAGTTCGACTCGTACGCCGAGGTTCCCACGAACGTCGCCGACGAGATCATCAAGAAGGCCCGTGGCGAGTGACCTTCGGGTCGCCCGTCCAGGGACTTCGGCAGCAACACCACTCAGTACGAGTCAGTAAGAAAATCACACCAGGAGGAGCCCACAGTGGCTAAGGCGAAGTTCGAGCGGACGAAGCCGCACGTCAACATCGGCACCATCGGTCACATCGACCACGGTAAGACCACCCTTACCGCGGCGATCTCGAAGGTGCTGCACGCGAAGTACCCGGACCTGAACCCCGAGTTCGCGTTCGAGGACATCGACAAGGCCCCCGAGGAGCGCCAGCGCGGGATCACGATCTCGATCGCGCACATCGAGTACCAGACCGAGTCGCGTCACTACGCTCACGTCGACTGCCCGGGTCACGCGGACTACATCAAGAACATGATCACCGGTGCCGCGCAGATGGACGGCGCGATCCTCGTGGTCGCCGCCACCGACGGCCCGATGCCGCAGACCAAGGAGCACGTGCTCCTGGCCCGCCAGGTCGGCGTGCCGTCGATCGTCGTCGCGCTCAACAAGTGCGACATGGTCGACGACGAGGAGCTCATCGAGCTCGTCGAGATGGAGGTGCGCGAGCTCCTCAGCGAGTACGAGTTCCCGGGTGACGACATCCCGGTCGTGCGCGTTGCCGCCTTCCCCGCCCTGCAGGGCGAGCAGAAGTGGATGGACTCGGTCGCCGAGCTCATGCAGGCCGTCGACGACTACATCCCGACCCCGGCTCGTGAGACCGACAAGCCGTTCCTGATGCCCGTTGAGGACGTCTTCACGATCACCGGTCGTGGCACCGTCATCACCGGTCGTATCGAGCGCGGCGTCGTCAAGGTCGGCGAGGAGGTCGAGATCGTCGGCATCCGCGAGACCTCGCAGAAGACCACCGTCACCGGTGTCGAGATGTTCCGCAAGCTGCTCGACGAGGGCCAGGCCGGTGAGAACGTCGGTCTGCTCCTCCGTGGCACCAAGCGCGAGGACGTCGAGCGCGGCATGGTTGTCATCAAGCCGGGCACCACCACCCCGCACACCAACTTCGAGGGCTCTGTCTACATCCTCTCGAAGGAGGAGGGTGGCCGTCACACCCCGTTCTTCAACAACTACCGTCCGCAGTTCTACTTCCGGACCACGGACGTGACCGGCGTTGTGACCCTCCCCGAGGGCACCGAGATGGTCATGCCGGGTGACAACACCGAGATGTCGGTCGAGCTCATCCAGCCCATCGCGATGGACGAGGGTCTGAAGTTCGCTATCCGTGAGGGCGGTCGCACCGTCGGCGCGGGTCGCGTCACCAAGATCATCAAGTGATCTCAGCGGCGAAAGCCGCGACCAGAAGGGCGTCCAGGCTTCGGCCTGGGCGCCCTTCGCCTTTTAGAATCGAGACACCATGAACGAGTCCGTACGCCCCGCCCGACCCCACCAGAAGCTGCTCGATGACGGCCGCACGGTAAGAGAGGTCCTCACCTACACCCGCCGAGGCAGCCGTCTGGATGCCAAGCAGCAGAAGGCCTGGGACGCGTACGCGGCTGAATGGGTGATCCCCGACGAGGCGGTCGACGAGCCCGGCTTCTCGCTGGAGACCTGGTTCGGTCGCAAGGGTCCGCTGATCGTCGACATCGGCGGCGGCGTGGGAGAGGCGACCGCGGTGCTGGCGGCCAACCGTCCCGACGCCGACATCCTGGCGCTGGAGGTGTGGCGGCCCGGCGTCGCGGAGAGCCTCGGCCGGGTGGGCGCAGCAGGGGCGACGAACGTACGGTTCTGCAGCGTCGACGCGCTCTGGATGCTCGAGAACATCGTCGCGGCGGAGTCGGTTCGCGAGATCTGGACGTTCTTCCCCGACCCATGGCATAAGACCCGCCATCACAAGCGCCGCCTGGTCACCTCGGCCAACGCACGGATGATCGCGGAGCGGCTCGAGTCCGGTGGGGCCTGGCGGCTGGCGACCGACTGGGTCGAGTACGCCGAGCAGATGGTCGAGGTGCTCGACGCGGAGCCGTTGCTGAGTGGGGGCGTGGTCGAGCGCTGGGACGAGCGCCCGGTGACCAAGTTCGAACGCAAGGGCCTGGCCAAGGATCGGGTCATCACCGATCTGCTCTACCGGAGGCGTTGACCCCGACTACCCGTGTCGTCACTGATCTGTGGGCTCGAAGGCGTCAGGATCGACGACATGAAGTTGTACGCCGACACACCCTCTCGCCGCGTTGCCCAGCTCTTCGCCGACCTGCTGACGGTGGCCTGGATCGTCGGTTGGGTTCTCCTCGGGAAGCTCGTGCACGAGCTCATCTCGGCCCTGGCCGTTCCCGGCCGGAAGATGGACGAGGCCGGCACCTCGCTCTCCGAGAAGATGCTGGAGGCGGCCGGCCGGGTCGATGACCTGCCCCTCGTGAAGGACGGCATCGCCGCCCCCTTCGAGGGTGCCGCGAAGGCGGCCGACCAGCTCCGGGCGGCGGGGGAGGCGCAGGTCGACGCCGTCTCCGGCATCGCGATCGGGCTGGCGATCGCGGTCGTGGTCTTCCCCGTGCTGATGTGGCTGATGGTCTATGTCCCGCTCCGGTGGCGGTTCATCCGCACCGCGACCTCGACCCAGCGGTTCCTGGAAGCGGGCACCGGTGCCGATCTGGTCGCGCTGCGGGCGATGTCGACCCAGCCGCTGCACAAGCTGGTCAAGATCAGCGACGACCCGGTCAGGGCGTGGCGTGAGGGTGACGCCGATGTCGTGGCGAAGCTGGCCGAGCTGGAGCTGAGGGCGGTCGGGCTCAGCGCCAAGCGGCTCAAGAGGTCCTAGCGCGCGGTGAGGCGAGCCCGGAGCTCCTCATCGCGGGCCAGCCGGGCCGCGTCGCGATCGCGGCGGGTGGCGAGCACTGCGGCCAGGTAGGCCTCGGGCGGTGTGCCCGGGGGAGGGCCGGGGGCGACGTACTCCTGCATGTGGGTCGCCAGGCGCTCGGCCAGCGCGTGGCGGCGGACCGGGTCGGTGTGGGTGCCGACCTCGCCGGACAGGAAGCGCCGCACCGCCAGGGACAGACCGACGGGGATGGTGGCGACGTCCGCACGGGCGGCCCAGGCGGCGAGCGGCGGAGGCATCTGGATCGGCGCCGGCGGGCGCAGCGGCACCCGCACTCGGATCACGTACGTCCCGGCCGCGATGTCGCCGAGGCGCTTGCCGCGCGGGTGGATCATCGCGGTGAGGAAGGCCGCCGCGCCACTGGTGCCGTAGATCTCGATGACGCCGACCAGGGCGCGTACGAACGCATGGTGGAAGCTGATCGCGCCGCCGTCGTCGCGCACCGTACGCAGGCCGAGTGCGAGCTTGCCGAGCGAGCGGCCGCGGGTGAGCGTCTCGATGACCGTCGGGAAGACCAGAAGGACCGAGGCGGTGGCCGCGATGTAGGCGGCCCAGGCGAGCGCCTCGTCGGTCGCCGGCGCGGCGGTCATGAAGACGAACAGCGTCACGATGAGCAGCGCGGTCACCACGAGTACGTCGATGAGTCCCGACAGCAGCCGCATCCCCAGACCGGCCGCCGGGAGATCAAGGGCCACCGCGTCTCCGGTGATCAGGTCGTCCTCGGTGAGCAGGGCCCGCTCTCGGGGGCGCTGCTCGGGCGATTGTGGCGCGGGGGTCATGGCGGTCAGCGTACGCTGCGGGCGTGGATCTCGACGCGTATCTGGCTGCGACCGCGGCCGACCGGACCCGGCTCGAGCAGCTGCTGGCCGAGCGCCGGCTGAGTGGTGCCCAGGCCGACGAGCTGGTCGAGCTCTACCAGCGGGTGAGCACTCAGCTGTCCGTGGTCCGCAGCAACGCCCCCGACCCGACCGTCGTCCAACATCTCTCGGTGCTGCTGGCCGCGGCCCGCAACCGCACCACCGGCACCCGGACCAGCACCTGGTCGGGCTTCCTGCGGTTCTTCACCCACCGGTTCCCGGCGGCGCTCTACCGGCTGCGGTGGTGGTGGCTGGGGATGATGGTGGCCAACATCGTCGTCACGGCGGTGATGATCTGGTGGCTGCTGCGCCACCCGGAGGTCGAGCAGTCGCTGCTGGGGCCGGAGCAGGTCAAGCAGCTGGTCGAGCACGACATCGAGGGCTACTACAGCGAGCACGCCGCTTCGAGCTTCGCCACCCAGGTCTGGGTCAACAACGTCTGGGTCTCGTTCATCTGCATCTCCTTGGGGGTGCTCGGGCTGCCGGTGATCTACTCGATGTTCCAGAACATCTCCAACCTGGCGATCCTCGGCACCCTGATGCACCGCCACGACCGCGGTGGCCTGTTCTGGGGCCTGATCCTGCCCCACGGGCTGCTCGAGCTCACCGCCGTCTTCGTCGCCGGCGCCGTCGGCCTGCGGATCTTCTGGTCCTGGATCGACCCCGGGTCGCTGACCCGTGGTCAGTCGATGGCCCGGGAGGGCCGCACGGCCGGCGGCATCGCCCTCGGTCTCATCGTCGTGCTGCTGATCTCCGGCATCATCGAAGCCTTCGTCACCCCCTCGCCCCTCCCCACCTGGGCCCGCGTCGGCATCGGCATCCTCGCCGAGCTCGCGTTCTTCGCGTACGTCTTCATCGTCGGCCGTGCCGCCGCCTCCCGCGGCGAGAGCGGCGACATCGACGAGCGCCTCCTCGAGGACCGGGTCGCCACCCAGGCCTAGCGATCAGAGCTGACCGGTGGCCTTGAGCTGCAGGTAATGGTCGGCGAGAGCGGGCGGGAGGGACTCGGCATCGGCGTCGACGATGTCGACGCCGAGGGTGCGGAGCATGGCGGCGGTGTGGTCCCGACGGCGGAGGGTCTGCTCGGCGGCGGCCGCGGCGTAGACGTCCTCGAGGGTGTCGCGGGAGGCGGCGGTGGCCTCGAGCTCGGGGTCGCGGACGGAGGCGAGGACGACGCGGTGGTGCTGGGTCAGGACCGGGAGGACGGGGAGGAGCGACTCCTCGATCGCGTGCGGGTCGAGCGGCGTCAGCAGGACCACGAGCGCGCGGTGGCGGCCGAGGCCCGCGACCGCGCCGGCGAGGTTGGACCAGTCCGCCTCGGCGATGACCGGCTCGAGGTCGGCCATCGCCTCCTGCAGCCGCTGGGTGACGTCGCGCTGGCCGGCGAGGCGAACCCGGGAGCGCACGCGCAGGTCGCCGGCGACGAAGTCGATCCGGTCGCCGGCCCGGGAGGCGATGGCGGCGAGCAGGAGGCCGGCGTCCATCGCCGAGTCGAGCCGGGGCACCCCGCCTCCGGCGCCCTCGACCCGGGCGGCCGAGGTGCGGGAGGTGTCGAGGACCAGCACCACGCGGCGGTCCCGCTCGGGCTGCCAGGTGCGGACCACGACGGTGCGGGAGCGGGCGGTGGTGCGCCAGTCGATGGAGCGTACGTCGTCACCGCGGACGTACTCCCGCAGCGAGTCGAACTCGGTTCCCTGTCCGCGGACCCGCACCGCGGCCCGACCGTCGAGCTCGCGCAGCCGCTGAAGACGGGACGGGAGGTGCTTGCGGGACTCGAAGGCAGGCAGCACCCGCACCGAGCCAGCCACCGGGATGGTGCGCTGCCGAGCGCCGAGACCGAGCGGTCCGAAGGCACGCACCGTCACGCCCAGAGCACGCAGGTCACCGCGGCGGCGCGGCCGCAGCGGCGTACGCAGCCTGGTGCGGTCGCCCCGGTCGAGCCGGATCCGGTGGCGGTTGTGAGCAGCGCCGGCGGTCGGCTGCCAGGCATCCCGCACCAGCGCTCGGAAGCGCCGGGCAGGGGAGTGGACCAGAAGCTCCGAGGTCGCCGACTCGCCCAGCCGGATCCCGCCCAGGTGTGCTCGGCTGATCTCGAGGGTCGTCGGTTTCGGCGCCAGGAGAATGTCGAGCAGCGCCAGCACCACCACGAGGAGGACCCAGAGCGCGGCCGTGCTCGCAGCGGGCCGCAGCACGACCGGGACGATGCCGGCCAGCATGAGCAGCGGAACGCGCCAGGTGATCGTCATCGCGGGACGGGGACGGCCCCGATGGCGGAGCTCAGGACCTGGCTCACCTGGACGCCTTCGAGCTCGGCCTCGGGGCGCAGCGCCAGCCGGTGGGCGAGGGTGGCGTGAGCCAACGACTTCACGTCGTCCGGCGTGACGAAGTCGCGGCCGGCGAGCCAGGCCCAGGCCCGAGCGGAGCGGAGCAGCGCGGTGGCGCCGCGCGGGGAGACCCCGGCCGACAGCGACGGGGACTCACGGGTCGCCCGGGCGATGTCGACGATGTAGCCGGTGACCTCGGGGGAGACCTGGACCGTGGAGACGTGCTGCCGAGCGGCTTCGATGTCGGCGCCGGAGGCCACCGCACGCACTCCGGCACCGGCGACGTCGCGTGGGTCGAAGCCGGAGGCGTGCCGGGTGAGGATCTGCACCTCGTCGGCGCGCTCGGGCACCGGCAGGACCACCTTCAGCAGGAAGCGGTCCAGCTGCGCCTCGGGGAGCGGGTAGACACCCTCGTACTCGATCGGGTTCTGGGTCGCGGCCACCAGGAACGGGCGCGGCAGGTCGCGGGTGACGCCGTCGACCGAGACCCGGCCCTCCTCCATCGCCTCGAGCAGTGCCGACTGGGTCTTCGGCGGGGTGCGGTTGATCTCGTCGGCGAGGAGCAGGTTGGTGAAGACCGGCCCCTCCCGGAAGGTCAGGGAGCCGTGGGTCGACTCGACGACCATCGATCCGGTGATGTCGCCGGGCATCAGGTCGGGGGTGAACTGCACCCGGCGGGTCTCGACCGACAGAGCGGCGGACAGCGACCGCACCAGCAGGGTCTTGGCGGTGCCGGGCACGCCCTCCATGAGGACGTGCCCGCCGCAGACCAGCGCGACCAGCAGCCCGGAGACTGCGGCGTCCTGCCCGACGACCGCCTTGGCGACCTCGGCCCGGACCGCGGTGAGCCGCTCCCGGGCGCCGTCGGGCGACACGGAGGGGATGGTCTCGGATTGGGTCATGGGTGTCGTACCTCTTCCTCAAGGGCCGCCAGCGCTCCTGCCAGCGTGATCAGGTCTTGGTCGTTCTCGATGGGAGCATCGGTGAGCAGCGCGGAGACCTCGAGGTCGGGTCGTCCGGTGCGGTGGGCGACGGCGCGTACGACGGCTTCCGGGGTGGCCTCCCGGCCCAGCCGCAACCGCCGGGCGAGGCGGGTGCGGGCGGCGTGTCGCAACATCGTCGCGGCGTGGGTGCGGTCGCCGGAGCGACGGTAGAGCCGGCCCAGGCTGCGCGTGGTCTCCCCTGCACGCACGTGGACCGGCAGCGGCTCGACCGCCAGCGGACCCAGCCGCCGCCCGCGGACGATGGCGAAGGTGACCACCGCGAGCAGCAGGAGCCACAGGGCCGGGTTGATCCAGCGCGGCAACAACGAAGAGGGCGAGTGGCCCTCGTCGGGGGCGAGGTCGTCGACGGAGGGGACGTACCAGACCAGATGGTCGCTCTCCCCGAGCAGCCGCAGCGCCACCGCCGCGTTGTCCGCCCGCAGGATCTGGTCGTTGGTCAGGACCTGCGGGGCACCCCACACGGTCAGCCCCTCCGCGGGCGCGAGCACGGCGCCGCCCTCGTGCGGGAAGCAGGAGCCGGCGTCGTACGCAGTCACCGCATCGGCCTGGATACCGAGCCCTTCCCAGCGCGGGTCGTCGCAGCGCGCCTCGACCTTCTCGGCGGTCTGGGCGACCGCGTAGGGGATGCCGAGCATCGCCGACACGTAGGGCGCGGGCTCGGCCAGGATCAGGTCTCCGGCGTCGCCGGTGCGCTCGCGCAGCCGGGAGGCGGTGTTCTCGCCGAGGGCGTCGGTGCCGGTGACGAAGACGGTCGTGTCCGCCTTGATCGGGGTGTTGTCGAGGGCCTTGGAGGAGCGGATGATCTCGACCTCGACCCCGTGGTCCTCGAGCACCCGGACCAGCGCCCGGGTGCCGTCCGGATCGGGGCTCTCGGGGTCGTAGGGGGCATAGGACTCCCCACCCTTCGGCGTTGCGACGTACGCCAGCACCACCGCGATCACGAAGGCCAGCGCCACGATCAGCCACGGCCGGTTACGGAGGAACCAGCCCCGCAGACGACCGGTAGAACCGGCCGATGGTTCGACGGTCTGCGTGCTCATCGCGCCACCGCCAGCTCCTGCTCGAGGTCGAGCACGCCCTCGGCCTGCTCACGCGTGGCGGGGTGATGCCCGTAGAGTACCTCGTTGAACAGCTCTGCGGCCTTCCCTGCGCGGCCTTCGAGCGACAGCTCCCGCTCCAGGCTCGCCGCGACCTCGGCGGCGGTGAGCCCCGGATCCTCGGCGAGCCGTCCGCGCTCGACCTGTCGCCTGGCGAGCGCCCGGAACCCGTCGATGACGGCGGTGCCATGATCACCCGAAGCGTACGCAGCCTCGGCCCGAGCCCGCAGCGCAGCAGCGGAGAGCGACTCGTCGGTGAGGACGTCCCCGTTGCGGTCGCGGGCGACCCGGGGACTGCGCCGGGCACGCGAGACCAGCAGGCCGAGCCCGATGAGGATCGCCGCGAAGACGACCATCGCGGCGACGGTCTGGGCCCAGGGCACGTCATCTGCCGACGGAAGGCCGTCGGAGAGAGTGCGCTCGATCCAGCGTTGGATCCGCTCGATGATGTCGAAGTCGTGGTACTCGGGCCCGGCCAGCTCCCTCCGGAGCCACGAGCGACCCTCCTCCGGCGTCGGCGCCAGGGGAGGGGACTGTTGGAGAAGGATCATCGGCTCAGCAGCCCGGCCTGCTCCATCAGGTCGACCTCGTAGGACTCCTTGCGGATGCGCTGGTCGAGATATTGCAGGTTGGTCACGGCACCGGTGAACGGTGTCGCGATCGCGGCAGCCACCACCGTCGAGATGGCGGTGCCGGCGATGGTCGCCAGGAGGTAGAGGTCCGGCGCGGCGATCCCGACGATGCTGGAGACCAGGCTGATCGGGAAGCCGACGATCTGGGAGGCGAACCCGGCGATGATCGCGGTGAGCAGCCAGATCCCGAGGAGCCGCCAGAACTGACGCGCCGAGAGCTGCCAGGCGCGGCGGACCGCGCCGACGACGCCGGTGTGCTCGAGCATCAGCGCGGGGATCGCGAGCAGGTAGAACCGCACCGAGACGAAGATCGAGGCGACGATCAGGAGCAGGATCATGAGGACGCCGACCAGGATGGCCGGCACCGGGCTGTCGACCATGATGGCGAGCGCCACGACAGGGACCGCGGCCAGCGCGAACATCATCAGATAGAAGAGAAGGAACAGCACCGCCAGCCCGATCAGGCGCCAGCGGTTGCCGTGGGTGGCCGCCCAGGCCTGGCCGAGGGTGAGCTTCTTGCCGATCGCGGCCGCGTGGGCGACGTGGGAGATCATCCCCGACACCAGGATCGTGCCGAAGGCCTGCAGGACCGTGCCGAGGAGCAGCGATCCGAACGCGGCCACCATCCCCACGATCTCGGAGTTGCCGGGCTCCCAGTTCGGGTCGTCGAGCGAGGCCCCGAATCCTTCGAGACTGTCCCCGGTTGCGGTGATGGCCCCGGTCACGACCAGCGGGAGGGCCATCGCGACCGCCGCCACGAGGACAGACGCGCCGACCGTGGCGCCCGGGTTGAAGCGTACGAGCCGGAAGGCTCCGTCGAGCATGTCGCCGAGACCGAGCGGTCGCAGCGGGATCGCGCCAGGCTTGTGGGCCGGCGGCAGTGGCTGCGCCCACGTCGGTTGGTGCACCGGCTGACCCGGCGGGGGAGGGCTGGACGGTGCCACCGCACCCTGTTGAGGTTGCTCACCCGGTGGGGGTGGCCACACTCCTGACATCCTGATGCTCCTCGTCGCGAAGGCCGGCGAACTCGCTCGGTTGGGGGCATCCTCTCAGAGCGACCCAGGCGACATCGTTGATTTGGAGCCACCTGCGTACGCGTGACAAGATTCTCTGGTTGCTCCAGTGAATGTGCGCTGGGGTGCGCACACCTTGACTACTGAATCGCGTCACCTGAGCAGGCTGATCAGCCTGTCCGGATGTGGTCTGTGGTCGCCGTGTGCCCATCCCGAAGGCGTGGTTCCAGTGAAGCTGATGGTGAAAGTCCCGTCGAGAAGTCGGCGTTCGCTTGTGAAAAATAAGCGACACGCCCGACCGCGGGGGTCGGAGCCAGAGGTGAGCAACCGGGCCGACTCAGCCGGAGGAAGCCTGTAGCACGCGGCACGCTGACCAAGAAGGACGAGAGAGACAGATGGCGGGACAGAAGATCCGCATCAGGCTCAAGGCCTATGACCACGAGGTGATCGACACCTCGGCGCGAAAGATCGTGGACACGGTCACCCGTACGGGTGCCAAGGTCGCCGGCCCGGTGCCGCTGCCGACCGAGAAGAACGTGTACTGCGTCATCCGCTCGCCCCACAAGTACAAGGACTCGCGCGAGCACTTCGAGATGCGCACCCACAAGCGCCTCATCGACATCATCGACCCGACCCCGAAGACTGTTGACTCCCTCATGCGGCTCGACCTGCCTGCTGGTGTCGACATCGAGATCAAGCTCTGAGGTTGACGACATGACGATCGAACGCAACGTGAAGGGTCTCCTGGGCACCAAGCTCGGCATGACCCAGCTGTGGGACGAGAACAACGTCGTCGTCCCCGTGACCGTCATCGCGGCGAACACCAACGTCGTGACCCAGGTCCGCACTCCCGAGGTCGACGGCTACAACGCCGTGCAGATCGGCTACGGCGAGATCGACGGCCGCAAGGTGAACAAGCCGGGCGCCGGCCAGTTCGAGAAGGCCGGCACCACGCCGCGCCGCCACCTGGCCGAGATCCGCACCGCCGACGCCGCGTCGTACTCCGCCGGCCAGGAGCTCTCCGTCGACACCTTCGCCGTGGGCGAGGAGATCGACGTGACGGGCACCTCGAAGGGTAAGGGTTTCGCGGGCACCATGAAGCGCCACGGCTTTGCCGGTGTCAGCGCTTCGCACGGTGCTCACCGCAACCACCGCAAGCCGGGATCGATCGGCGCTTGCGCCACCCCGGGTCGCGTGTTCAAGGGCGTCCGCATGGCCGGTCACATGGGTACTGACACCGTCACCACCCAGAACCTGACCGTGCACGCCGTCGACACCGAGAAGGGCCTCATCCTGGTCAAGGGCGCCATTCCTGGCCCCAAGGGTGGCCTCGTGGTCCTCCGCTCGGCTGCTAAGAAGCTGGAGGCCTGATCATGGCTATCAAGACCGTCAAGGTCGACTTCCCGGCTGAGATCTTCGATGTTGAGCTCAACATCCCGCTGATCCACCAGGTCGTCGTCGCGCAGCAGGCCGCTGCGCGCCAGGGCACGCACGCCACCAAGACCCGCGGCGAGGTCCGCGGTGGTGGCCGCAAGCCCTACAAGCAGAAGGGCACCGGTCGCGCCCGCCAGGGTTCGACCCGCGCGCCGCAGTTCGCCGGTGGTGGCACCGTCCACGGCCCGCAGCCGCGTGACTACAGCCAGCGCACCCCCAAGAAGATGAAGGCCGCCGCCCTCCGCGGTGCCCTCTCCGACCGGGCTCGCGCCGGCCAGATCCACGTGGCCGAGTTCGCCTTCGAGGCGCCCTCGACCAAGACCGCGCTGACCGCCCTCAAGGCGATCTCCGACGCGAAGCGCTTCCTCGTGGTGCTGGACCGTTCCGAGTCCGTCGCCGCGCTGAGCCTGCGCAACGCGCCCGAGGTGCACCTGCTCTGGGCCGACCAGCTCAACACCTACGACGTCCTCGTCTCCGACGACGTGGTCTTCTCCAAGCCGGCCTTCGAGATCTTCGTCTCGGGCAAGCCGGTCGTCGCCGCCAAGGAGACCGTCACCATCGGTGAGGTCGAGAAGGACGCGGCCAAGAAGCCCGCCGCGGAGCCCGCCAAGGAGACCGACCTTCCCGAGGGTGCTGTCGCGCCGCTCGAGGACGGCTCCGCTCCCGAGGGCTTCGACATCAAGGGCAACGTCAAGGGCAAGGACAAGAAGTTCCACGCCCCGGGCGGCCGTTGGTACGAGTCCACCAAGGCGGAGTTCTACTTCAAGTCCGCCGAGGACGCCATCGCCGCAGGCTTCGTCGAGGCCGGCAAGAAGAAGGCTGAGGAGGCTGACAAGTGAGCACGCTGCACTACGACCCCCGCGACATTTTGATCGCGCCGGTGGTCTCCGAGAAGAGCTACGGCCTCCTCGACCAGAACAAGTACACCTTCATCGTTCGCCCCGACGCGAACAAGACCGAGATCAAGATCGCGGTCGAGAAGGTGTTCGACGTCAAGGTGACCTCGGTCAACACGATCAACCGCAAGGGCAAGGCCCGTCGTACTCGTTACGGCCTGGGCAAGCGCCCCGACACCAAGCGCGCGATCGTCTCCCTGGCTGAGGGCGACCGCATCGACATCTTCGGCGCGTGAGAAGGACTGACTGAACATGGCTATTCGTAAGTACAAGCCGACCACCCCGGGCCGTCGTGGCTCGTCGGTGGCCGACTTCGCCGAGATCACTCGGACCACGCCGGAGAAGTCGCTGACCAAGCCCCTTCCCAAGAAGGGCGGCCGCAACAACCAGGGTCGCGTGACCACGCGTCACCAGGGTGGCGGTCACAAGCGCGCGTACCGGATCATCGACTTCCGTCGCTACGACAAGGACGGCGTGCCGGCCAAGGTCGCTCACATCGAGTACGACCCGAACCGCACCGCCCGTATCGCCCTGCTGCACTACTTCGACGGCGAGAAGCGCTACATCCTCGCGCCCGTCGGCGTGAGCCAGGGCACCGTCGTGGAGTCCGGTCCGACCGCTGACATCAAGCCCGGCAACAACCTGCCGCTGCGCAACATCCCGGTTGGTACCACCATCCACAATGTTGAGCTGCGTCCGGGTGGCGGCGCGAAGATCGCCCGCTCCGCCGGCATGAGCGCCCAGCTGGTCGCTCGCGAGGGCTCCAAGGCCACGCTGCGTATGCCTTCGGGTGAGATGCGCTTCGTCGACGTGCGCTGCCGCGCCACCGTCGGCGAGGTCGGCAACGCCGAGCAGTCCAACATCAACTGGGGTAAGGCCGGCCGCATGCGGTGGAAGGGCGTTCGCCCGACCGTCCGTGGTGTCGTCATGAACCCGGTCGACCACCCGCACGGTGGTGGTGAGGGTAAGACCTCTGGTGGCCGTCACCCGGTCAGCCCCTGGGGTAAGCCCGAGGGCCGCACGCGCAAGCGCAAGGCCTCTGACTCGCAGATCATCCGCCGCCGTAAGAGCGGGAAGGGTAGGAAGTAAGCAATGCCTCGCAGCCTGAAGAAGGGCCCCTTCATCGACGATCACCTTCAGAAGAAGGTCGACGCCGAGAACGAGAAGGGCACCCACAACGTCATCAAGACCTGGTCGCGCCGGTCGATGATCGTGCCCGAGATGATCGGTCACACCATCGCCGTGCACGACGGTCGCAAGCACGTCCCGGTCTTCGTGTCCGACTCCATGGTCGGTCACAAGCTGGGCGAGTTCGCCCCGACCCGCACTTTCAAGGGTCACATCAAGGACGACCGGAAGGGACGCCGTCGATGAGCACCACCGAGCGTGTGCGCGTAAGCGCCCGCCGCGACTCCCTGCTCGGCGACCAGCCGGGCGCCTTCGCGAGTGCCCGCTTCGTGCGGATCACCCCGCTGAAGGCGCGCCGGGTCGTCGACCTGGTCCGCGGCCTGCCCGTCGACGAGGCCCTGTCCCTGCTGCAGTTCGCGCCGCAGGCAGCCTCCGAGACTGTCTACAAGGTTCTCGAGAGCGCCATCGCCAACGCGGTGTCGACCGAGGGTCTGGACCGCGACGACCTCGTCGTCTCGGTCGCCATGGTCGACGAAGGTCCGACCATGAAGCGCTGGCGTCCTCGCGCCCAGGGCCGTGCGACCCGCATCAACAAGCGGACCTCGCACATCACCCTGGCCGTGCAGCCGGCCGACGTCGTCGAGAAGGGCGGTAAGAAGTAATGGGTCAGAAGATCAACCCGAACGGCTTCCGCCTGGGCATCTCGACCGACCACAAGTCGCGTTGGTACGCCGACAAGCAGTACAAGGAGTACGTCGGCGAGGACGTCAAGATCCGCAAGCTGCTCAGCAAGGGCATGGAGCGGGCCGGCATCGCCAAGGTCGAGATCGAGCGCACCCGTGACCGCGTCCGTGTGGACATCCACACCGCGCGTCCGGGCATCGTCATCGGCCGCCGTGGCGCCGAGGCCGACCGCCTCCGCACCGAGCTGGAGAAGCTCACCGGCAAGCAGGTTCAGCTGAACATCCTCGAGGTCAAGAACCCCGAGGTCGACGCTCAGCTGGTCGCCCAGGGTGTCGCCGAGCAGCTCAGCGGTCGCGTGCAGTTCCGCCGCGCGATGCGCAAGGCCATGCAGACCACCATGCGCTCCGGTGCCAAGGGCATCCGGATCCAGTGCTCGGGTCGTCTGAACGGCGCCGAGATGTCGCGTACGGAGTTCTACCGCGAGGGCCGCGTCCCGCTGCACACGCTGCGTGCCGACATCGACTACGGCTTCTACGAGGCCCGCACGACCTTCGGCCGCATCGGCGTGAAGGTCTGGATCTACAAGGGTGAGGTCTCCGGCTCGCGTGCCGAGCGTCAGGCCGCCCAGGCCGCCCGTGCGGGCGTCCCGGGTCGCGGTGGCAACGACCGTCGCGGTGGCCGCGGCGACCGTCCGTCGCGTGGCTCCCGTGGGGACCGCCCGAACCGCGCCGACCGCGCGGCGAAGACTGAGGCGCCGGCTGCCGCTGAGGCTCCCGCCGCCGAGACCACGACCCAGGAGGGCTGACCCATGCTGATGCCCCGTCGAGTCAAGCACCGCAAGCAGCACCACCCCAAGCGCACCGGCGTGGCCAAGGGTGGCACGAAGCTGGCCTTCGGTGACTACGGCATCCAGGCGATCGAGGGTCACTACGTGACCAACCGCCAGATCGAGGCGGCGCGTATCGCGATGACTCGCCACATCAAGCGAGGCGGCAAGGTGTGGATCAACATCTACCCCGACGTCCCGCTGACCAAGAAGCCTGCCGAGACCCGCATGGGTTCCGGTAAGGGTTCCCCCGAGTGGTGGGTCGCCAACGTCAAGCCCGGCCGAGTGATGTTCGAGCTCTCCGGTGTCGACGAGAACACGGCTCGCGAGGCCATGCGCCGCGCGATCCACAAGCTGCCCATGAAGTGCCGTTTCATCACGCGAGAGGCTGGTGAGTTCTGATGGCTAACTCCCTGCAGGCGTTCGAGCTGGACGAGCTCACCGACGTCGACCTCGAGGCGAAGCTGCGCGAGGCGAAGGAGGAGCTGTTCAACCTCCGGTTCCAGGCGGCCACCGGCCAGCTGGAGAGCCACGGTCGGCTCCGCACCGTCAAGAAGGACATCGCCCGGATCTACACCGTGGTGCGCGAGCGCGAGCTCGGCATTCGCGTGGCCCCGGGCACCGAGACCACCGAGGAGGCCTGAGATGGCTGAGTCCACCACTGCGCCCACTGAGGGCACCGAGCGCAACACGCGCAAGGTGCGCGAGGGCCTCGTCGTCAGCGACAAGATGGACAAGACCATCGTCGTCGAGGTCGAGGACCGCGTGAAGCACCCGCTCTACGGCAAGGTCATGCGCCGTAGCAGCAAGCTCAAGGCTCACGACGAGCAGAACACCGCCGGCATCGGCGACCGCGTCCTGGTCATGGAGACCCGGCCGCTGTCCGCGACCAAGCGGTGGCGCCTCGTCGAGGTCGTCGAGCGCGCCAAGTGATCCTCGTCTCGTAAGAGACGGATCCGGCTGGCGACGCTGGGTTTATTCAAACGTCGCCAAATTGACCAAAGGGTGCAGGTCCAGCGACCATTGTTCGCTGGGCCTGTGCCCATCAAATCCCATTACGTTCGGCAAGGCTCACCCGCCCTGGAGCGGGGAGAGAACCAGCTCGACAAGGAGAAGTAATGATCCAGCAGGAGTCGCGACTCAAGGTCGCCGACAACACTGGTGCGAAGGAGATCCTTTGCATTCGTGTGCTCGGTGGTTCCGGTCGTCGCTACGCCGGCATCGGCGACACCATCGTCGCCACCGTCAAGGACGCTATCCCCGGTGGCAACGTGAAGAAGGGTGACGTCGTCAAGGCCGTCATCGTGCGCACCGTCAAGGAGCGCCGCCGCGCTGACGGCTCGTACATCCGCTTCGACGAGAACGCCGCCGTCATTCTCAAGAACGACGGCGAGCCGCGAGGCACCCGCATCTTCGGCCCGGTCGGCCGTGAGCTGCGCGACAAGAAGTTCATGAAGATCATCTCGCTCGCGCCGGAGGTGCTGTGA
Organism: Nocardioides sp. NPDC057767; assembly: GCF_042798275.1. Taxonomy (NCBI): domain Bacteria; kingdom Bacillati; phylum Actinomycetota; class Actinomycetes; order Propionibacteriales; family Nocardioidaceae; genus Nocardioides; species Nocardioides sp. NPDC057767. The sequence goes on from NZ_JBHVKJ010000002.1 coordinate 31,049, forward strand.
TGGGTCGCTCGCACATCAAGAAGGGCGACACCGTCAAGGTGATCGCTGGCAAGGACAAGGGCGGCTCCGGCAAGGTGATCGCCGTCCTCACCAACGAGGACCGTGTGATCGTCGAGGGCATCAACCTCATCAAGAAGCACACCAAGGTCCAGGACCAGGGCGGTCGCGCCGGCACCACCGGCGGCATCGTGACCACCGAGGCCCCCATCCACGTTTCCAACGTCCAGCTGCTCGAGGGTGGCGAGCCGGTTCGCGTCGGCTTCCGCCGTGAGACGGTCCAGAAGCGTCGCCCCGACGGGTCGACGTACGCCGCTGAGCGCAGCGTTCGCATCTCGCGCAAGACCGGTAAGGACATCTGATCATGACCGACACCGCTGTGGCCCCGCGCCTCAAGACGAAGTACCGCGAGGAGATCGCCCCCGCACTCCAGCAGGAGTTCGGCATCTCCAACGTCATGCAGATCCCCGGTCTGACCAAGATCGTCGTCAACATGGGTGTCGGCGAGGCTGCTCGCGACTCCAAGCTGATCGAGGGCGCTGTCAACGACCTGACCGCGATCACCGGCCAGAAGCCGCTGATCAACAAGGCGAAGAAGTCGATCGCGCAGTTCAAGCTGCGTGAGGGCATGCCGATCGGTGCGCACGTCACGCTGCGCGGCGACCGCATGTGGGAGTTCCTCGACCGCCTGCTCTCGCTCGCGCTGCCCCGCATCAGGGACTTCCGCGGCCTCAACGGCAAGCAGTTCGACGGCAACGGCAACTACACCTTCGGTCTCACCGAGCAGGTCATGTTCCACGAGATCAACCAGGACAAGATCGACCGCTCGCGGGGCATGGACATCACCCTCGTGACGACTGCCACCAACGACGACCAGGGTCGCGCGCTGCTCAAGGCGCTCGGCTTCCCGTTCAAGGAGAACTGAGATGGCGAAGACCGCTCTCAAGGTGAAGGCCGCCCGCAAGCCGAAGTTCGCGGTTCGCGGTTACACCCGCTGCCAGCGCTGCGGCCGCCCGAAGGCCGTGTTCCGCAAGTTCGGCCTGTGCCGTATCTGCCTGCGTGAGATGGCCCACCGCGGCGAGCTGCCCGGCGTCACCAAGTCCTCCTGGTGAGCGATCACCGTTCCAACCACTGACGTTGAAGGTCCTCATGACTTTGTGTCGTGAGGAAACCACTACGAGAAAGGGCCGTTCGGCCAATGACGATGACTGACCCGATCGCAGACATGCTCACTCGTCTGCGTAACGCCAACCAGGCGTACCACGATGCGGTTTCGATGCCGTACAGCAAGCTGAAGCAGGGCGTCGCTGAGATCCTCCAGCAGGAGGGCTACATCACCAAGTACGAGGTGCTGGAGCCCACCGAGGGCCAGGTCGGCAAGACCCTGTCGATCACCCTCAAGTACGGCCGCAACCGTGAGCGCTCGATCGCCGGCGTCCGCCGCATCAGCAAGCCCGGTCTGCGTGTCTACGCGAAGCACACCGGTCTCCCCAAGGTGCTCGGCGGCCTCGGTGTCGCGATCATCTCGACGAGCCAGGGTCTGCTGACCGACCGCCAGGCGAACAAGAAGGGCGTAGGTGGGGAAGTCCTCGCCTACGTCTGGTAATCAGGGAAGGGAGAGAGAAGAAATGTCGCGTATTGGCAAGCTCCCCGTCCCGGTTCCGGCCGGCGTGGACGTCACCATCGACGGCCAGGTTGTGAGCGTCAAGGGCCCCAAGGGCTCCCTGTCGCACACCGTGGTCGACCCGATCACCGTCGAGAAGGGTGACGGCGTCCTCGACGTCAAGCGCCCCGACGACAGCCGGGACAGCAAGGCCCTGCACGGCCTGTCCCGCACGCTGATCAACAACATGGTCCTGGGTGTCACCGAGGGCTACGAGAAGAAGCTCGAGATCGTCGGCGTGGGTTACCGCGTCCTGTCGAAGGGCCCGACCAAGCTGGAGTTCCAGCTGGGCTACTCGCACTCGATCATCTTCGACGCCCCGGAGGGCATCACCTTCACCACCGACGGTCCGACCAAGCTCGGCGTCGTGGGCATCGACAAGCAGCTCGTCGGTGAGGTTGCGGCCAACATCCGCAAGCTGCGCAAGCCGGAGCCGTACAAGGGCAAGGGCGTTCGTTACGCCGGCGAGAACATCCGCCGCAAGGTCGGAAAGGCTGGTAAGTGATGGCCATCTCGCTGTCGAACAACAAGCACACCGCTTCTCGTGTCCGCTCGCGTCTGCGTCGTCAGGCTCGCGGTCGCAAGAAGATCGAGGGTACGCCGGAGCGTCCGCGCCTCGTCGTGACCCGGTCGGCCAAGCACATCACCGCCCAGGTCGTCGACGACCTGGCCGGCAAGACGCTTGCCTCGGCCTCGACCATCGAGGGCGACCTGCGGTCGGCCTCGGGCGACAAGACCGCCAAGGCCAAGCAGGTCGGCGAGCTGGTCGCGTCGCGTGCCAAGGCCGCTGGGGTGGAGACCGTGGTCTTCGACCGAGCCGGCAACAAGTACCACGGCCGTGTCGCCGCGCTCGCCGATGGCGCGCGCGAGGCCGGTCTGACCTTCTGATCGCAACGATCGAACGAGAGAAGAGGAAAGTCTGATGAGCGGAGCCCAGCGCGGACAGCGTGGTGGCGAGCGCCGAGGTCGCGACGACCGTCGCAACCAGAGCGCCGACAAGACCGCCTACATCGAGAAGGTCGTCGCGATCAACCGAGTTGCCAAGGTCGTGAAGGGTGGTCGTCGCTTCAGCTTCACCGCCCTCGTGATCGTCGGTGACGGTGAGGGTCTGGTCGGCGTCGGCTACGGTAAGGCGAAGGAAGTTCCCGCGGCGATCGCCAAGGGTGTCGAGGAAGCGAAGAAGCACTTCTTCCGCGTTCCCCGCATCCAGGGCACGATCCCGCACCCGGTGCAGGGTGAGAAGGCCGCTGGTGTGGTCCTTCTCCGTCCGGCCGCCCCTGGTACCGGTGTCATCGCCGGTGGCCCGGTGCGCGCCGTCCTGGAGTGCGCCGGCATCCACGACGTGCTGAGCAAGTCGCTCGGTTCGTCCAACCAGATCAACATCGTCCACGCGACGGTGGAGGCCCTCAAGATGCTCGAGCAGCCTGAGGCCGTCGCCGCCCGCCGTGGTCTCCCGGTCGAGGACGTTGCCCCGGAGGCGCTGCTGAAGGCGCAGGCCGAGGTCGCGGAGTCGCCCAAGGTGGAGGTGTCGGCCTGATGGCGCAGCTGAAGGTCCAGCAGAAGAAGGGCCTCGTTGGTCTCAAGCAGAACCAGCGGGACACCCTGCGTACGCTCGGTCTCAAGCGGATCGGCGACGTGGTCGTCAAGGAGGACCGCCCGGAGATCCGCGGCATGGTCCAGACCGTCCGTCACCTGGTGACGGTCGAGGAGGTCGACTGATATGGCACTCAAGGTGCACAACCTGGCGCCGGCTCCCGGTGCCAAGAAGGCCAAGACCCGCGTGGGTCGTGGTGAGGCGTCCAAGGGTAAGACGGCCGGCCGTGGTACCAAGGGCACGAAGGCCCGTTACCAGGTCCCCGCCTACTTCGAGGGTGGCCAGACCCCGATGCACATGCGGCTCCCCAAGCTGAAGGGCTTCAAGAACCCCTTCAAGGTGGAGTTCCAGGTCGTCAACCTCGACAAGCTCAACGAGCTGTTCCCCGAGGGTGGCGTCGTCACCCCCGAGACCCTGATCGAGAAGGGTGCCGTCCGCAAGGGCCACCCGGTCAAGGTCCTGGGCCAGGGTGACCTGACCGTCAAGGTCGAGATCAGCGCCAACGCCTTCTCCGGCTCTGCCAAGGAGAAGATCGAGGCTGCTGGCGGAACTGTCACGGTTCTCTGACAGTTCTACTAACGTAGAGCCTGTCACGTGGGAGCGCGGCCGGGTCGCCCCTTCGGGGTCCCGCCCGCGCTCCCGCTGTTTCAGCCCTACGTGCAAGAACTTCCGTGGGGGCTGTTAGGCTGCCACGGGTTTTCGCATCGGCGCAGGCCCTGCGACCCCTGATTGTCGAAAGAGGAACCATTCGTGCTTGGCGCGTTCGCATCAGCGTTCCGTACTCCGGACCTGCGCAAGAAGCTGCTCTTCGTTCTCCTGATCGTCGTGATCTTCCGAGCGGGGTCTCAGATCCCTGCTCCTGGCGTTCATGTCGCGAACGTCCAGCAGTGTCTTGACGCCGCCCAGACCGGTGACAGCGCCGGCCTCTACAACCTGGTCAATCTCTTCTCCGGCGGCGCTCTGCTGCAGCTGACGGTCTTCGCGCTCGGCATCATGCCGTACATCACCGCGAGCATCATCCTGCAGCTGCTCGTGGTGGTGATCCCGCGTCTGGAGCGCCTCAAGAAGGAGGGCCAGGCCGGGCAGACGAAGATCACGCAGTACACCCGCTACCTGACCCTCGGCCTCGCGGTCCTGCAGGCGACCGGCATCGTCGCGCTGGCGCGCTCCGGCGACCTGCTCCAGGGCTGCACCCAGCCGTTGCTGCACGACGACGGCACCGCCACCTTCCTGGTCATGGTCGTCACCATGACCGCAGGCACCGCGGTCATCATGTGGCTCGGTGAGCTCATCACCGAGCGTGGCATCGGCAACGGTATGTCGATCCTGATCTTCACCCAGGTCGTCGCGACCTTCCCGGCCACCATGTGGGCGGTCAAGAACGACAAGGGCTGGTGGACCTTCGCGATCGTGATCGTCATCGGTCTGGCGATCATGGCGGCGGTCATCTTCATCGAGCAGGCCCAGCGCCGGATCCCGGTCCAGTACGCCCGCCGGATGGTCGGTCGCAAGATGTTCGGCGGCTCCTCGACCTACATCCCGCTCAAGGTGAACCAGGCCGGTGTCATCCCGGTCATCTTCGCCTCGTCGCTGCTCTACCTGCCGGCGATGGCGGCCCAGTTCAACCAGAACGCGCAGAACCCGCCGGCGTGGGTCGACTGGATCAACACCTACTTCGTCCGTGGCGACCACCCGGTCTACATGGCGACGTACTTCGCGCTGATCATCTTCTTCACCTACTTCTACGTGTCGATCACCTTCAACCCGCCGGAGGTCGCCGACAACATGAAGAAATACGGTGGCTTCATTCCAGGAATTCGGGCTGGGAAGCCGACCGAGGACTACCTGTCCTACGTTTTGTCCCGTATCACACTGCCGGGCTCGCTCTACCTCGGTCTGGTTGCGCTCATCCCGCTGATCGCCCTGGCGCTCATCAACGCGAACCAGAACTTCCCGTTCGGTGGCACCTCGATCCTCATCATGGTCGGCGTCGCCCTCGACACGGTGAAGCAGATCGAGAGCCAGCTCCAGCAGCGCAACTATGAAGGGTTCCTCCGATGAGACTGATCATCATGGGCCCGCCGGGAGCCGGTAAAGGCACCCAGGCGAAGTTCATTGCCGAGCACTTCGGGATCCCGGCGATCTCGACCGGCGACATCTTCCGCGCCAACGTCTCCCAGGGCACGCCCCTGGGCGTCGAGGCGGCGTCCTACATGGACAAGGGGGAGTACGTCCCGGACTCGGTGACGAACCTGATGGTCCGTAACCGCATCGACGAGCCCGACGCTGCCAACGGATTCCTGCTCGACGGTTACCCGCGCACGCTCGCGCAGGTCGAGGAGCTCGACGGGATGATCAAGTTCACCGGCCACGCGCTCGACGCGGTGGTCGTGCTGACCGTCGACAAGGACGAGATCGTGCAGCGGCTGCTGCAGCGTGCCGAGCTCGAGGGTCGCGCCGACGACACCGAAGAGGTCATCCGTCGTCGCCAGGAGGTCTATCTCGAGGAGACCGCGCCGCTGATCGAGGTCTACAAGGGCCGCGGCCTGGTGCACGAGATCGACGGCATGGGTGACGTCGACGACGTCACGAAGCGGATCTTCGACGAGCTCGACATCATCCCGGAATCCTGAAGAAGACAACTTTGTACGCAACGGGGGAGCAGTGGGCTTCTTGAACAAGGTCCAGATCAAGACCCCTGAGCAGATCGAGAAGATGCGTCGGGCCGGCCTGGTGGTCGGCGAGACGCTGGAGGTGCTCCGGGCCGCGGCGCGGCCCGGAGTCACCCTTCTCGAGCTCGACGCCATCGCCGAGGACTCGATCCGGTCCCGGGGTGGCGTCCCGTCGTTCAAGGGCTACCACGGTTTCCCGGGCTCGATCTGCGCCTCGGTCGACGAGGTCGTGGTCCACGGCATCCCGGGTTCCCGGGTGCTCGCGGACGGCGACATCATCTCGATCGACTGCGGAGCCATCGTCGACGGCTGGCACGGAGACGCGGCGATCACGGTGGCCATGGGATCGGTGCCCGAGGAGGTCTCCGAGCTGATGCGCGTCACCGAGGAGTCGATGTGGCGCGGTATCGCCGCGGCCCGCCTCGGCGGACGGGTCACCGACATCTCGCACGCCATCGAGACGTACGTCGAGTCCCAGGGCGACTACGGCATCCTCGAGGACTTCAGCGGCCACGGCATCGGCACCGAGATGCACATGGAGCCGTCGGTGTTCAACTACGGCAAGCCAGGCAAGGGCCCGAAGCTGCAGCGCGGCATCGCGCTGGCCGTCGAGCCGATGCTCACCCTCGGCAGTCCCGAGGTGACGACCCTGGAGGACGACTGGACCGTCGTGACCGACGACGGCTCGTGGGCGGCCCACTTCGAGCACACCTTCGCGCTCACCTCCGACGGCGCCTGGGTGCTCACCGCGCTCGACGGGGGCGAGGAGATGCTCGGCAAGCTCGGCGTGCCGTGGGGCGGTCACTGAGCCGCCCAGGTCGTCGGGCGCGCCGATGAGCGAGATCGTTCGATTCGCGACCGTTGCCGAGGTCGACGCCGACCTCGGGCTGCTCACCGCCGCCGAGCAGGCTCGCCACGAGCGGCTGGTGGCCGAGGCCGACAAGCAGGCCTACGCCGCCGCCCACGTCCTCGTCCGCGAGTGCGCCGCGGAGCTGCTGGGCACGACGCGGGCAGACGTCGTGATCGACCAGCGCTGTGCGCGGTGCGGCAGCGTCGAGCACGGCGCGCCGTCGGTGGCCGGCGGGGCAGCGGTGCAGGTGAGCCTGAGCCATGCCCGCGGCCGGGTGGCCGCGGTCGCCGCGAGCAGGCGGTGCGGCATCGACGTCGAGAAGGTCTCGCGCGGACCCGACCGGGCGCTCTCGTCGCGCGAGAGGGCCTGGGTGGCGGGGCAGGAGGACGCTGCGTACGCGTTCACCCGGTTGTGGGTGCGCAAGGAGGCGTTGGTGAAGGCCGGTCGCGGCAGCATGGCCGCGGCGCAGCGCCTCGACGTCCTCGCCGAGGGCGGTCCGGCCGACCGGATCGGCGATGTCCGGATCACCCAGTGGGAGGGGTCCGAATTTCTCGGCGCTGTCGCGATCTGTGCCGACATGTGGACCGAACACTGATAGGAAACTGAACGAATCCCGCCTATCCACAGGTTTGACTAGCGGATATGCGACATCACCTATCAGTTGACAGAGAAAGGGACCTCAGGATCTCGCGTCTCGCCTCGACTGTGAGTAACTTGGTCAGCCCGCGGGGACAGGGAGAGCCCCGTACTCGGGAGGAAGAACCGGATGAGTACGCAGTTGCGACCCCCAACGGCGGCGCGACCCAATCCATCAGCACGGACGCGGAGCGCGATCATCGACCGCCTCAGTCCTGAGGACATCGAGATGTTCTGGGACCAGATCGCCACCTCGCTCCCGCTCATCGAGGAGACCGGCGCGGGCGCCGCGAGCGACGAGGTGATCGTCACCTTCTGCTGGCGCGACGACGAGGCCGAGGAGGTGCTCCTCTTCGCCAACCGACTCACCGACGAGCGTCACCTCGGCGAGACGATGCTCGAGCGGAAGGCCGGCACCGACCTGTGGCACGCCTCGTTCCTGATGAAGCGCGACTGGCGGGCCTCCTACTCCTTCCTCTGCAAGCACCCCGGCGAGCCGGCCCCCTGGGAGAGCGAGGGGCAGGTCGAGCTGCGTGCGGTCCTGCACCGCGGCTACCTCGACCCGCTCAACCCGGATTGGTGCCACAACCGGCAGGGCATCAAGCAGTCGGTCGTCTCGCTGCCCGATGCCCCGCTGCAGCCCTGGCTGTTCCGCCGTGACGACGTCGTGCCCGGCACCGTCACGCTGGAGGCGGGTCCGGACGGCCGCGACGTCTGGCTCTACGACCCCGCCGGCGCCGGGCTCAACGTCGACCTGCCGCTCGTGGTCGCGCTCGACGGTGAGATCTGGACCGACCACCACTCGCTGCCGACCACGCTCGACAACCTGATCGCCGACGGCCACCTCCGCCACGTACGCTGCGTCCTGCCTGCCTCCGGCGGCCGCGACAAGCGCTGGGAGGAGCTCGCCGGTGGCGAGGGTGCCGACTACATCGTCAACCAGCTGCTGCCGTGGGTGCGCGAGCGTCGTGCGGTCTCCGAGGAGGCCTACGTCGTGGGTCAGAGCCTCGGCGGCGTCACCGCCCTGCGTGCCGGCCTGACCTATCCCGATCTCATCCACGGTGTCGCCAGCCAGTCGGCGTCGCTGTGGCTCGATGACCTGGCAGACGCGGTCACGCCGGAGGCCAAGACCCGTGTGCACCTGGCGCACGGCACCCAGGAGTGGGTCCTCGACGAGCTCCACCACGACCTCGTCGACCGCCTCCGCACGGCCGGGATCGACGTCGTCTCCGCCGAGCACAACGGTGGCCATGACTACGCCTGGTGGCGCTCGGCCGTCGCCGACGGCCTGCGCGCCCTGCTGCCGCCGGAATAACCGACGCCCGGGACGGGGTTGAGACCTCACGTGAAGCTGAGCGTTCTCGACCTCGTCCCGGTCCGCAAGGACCAGTCCTCCGCTGATGCCCTGGCCGCGACGCTGTCGCTGGCGAAGGTGGCCGACGAGCTGGGATTCGAGCGCTACTGGCTCGCCGAGCACCACAACATGCCGGCGGTCGGGTCGACCAACCCGCCGGTGCTGATCTCGCTGGTGGCCGGTGCGACCGAACGTATCCGGGTCGGCTCCGGGGGAGTGATGCTGCCCAACCACGCGCCCTTGGTGGTGGCCGAGCAGTTCGCGCTGCTCGAGGCGGCCTTCCCCGGGCGCATCGACCTCGGCATCGGCCGTGCGCCGGGGACCGATCCGGTGACGTCGTGGGCGCTGCGCCACGGTGCCGGGGGCGTCACCGACGACGCGGTCAACCGGTTCCCGGAGTACCTCGACAACATCGTCTCCATGATGGCGCCCGAGGGGGTCGGGCTGATGGCCGGCGGCCGCCAGCACGTGCTGCACGCGACCCCGTCGGCCGCATCGGTCGCCGAGCTCTGGCTGCTCGGCTCCTCCGACTACTCCGCGCGCCTGGCCGCCGAGAAGGGCCTGCCCTACGTCTTCGCCCACCACTTCGCGGGCAACGGCACCGACACCAAGGCGATGATCGAGCTCTACCGCTCGACCTTCCGGCCCTCCGAGCTGCTCAGCGAGCCGAAGACGTTCCTGACGGTGAACGCGAGCGTGGCGGAGACGGCCGAGGAGGCCGACCGCCGGGCGTTGCCGCAGCTGCTGACCATGCTGAAGCTGCGCACCGGTCAACCGCTGACCGCGCAGCCCAGCATCGAGGAGGCCGAGAAGACCGAGATCCCCGAGGCCCACCAGGGACTCGTGGACACGATGCGTGGTCGTTGGGTCATCGGCTCCGCCGGGTACGCCAAGGCCCGGCTCGCAGGGATGGCTGACGAGTACGGCGTGGACGAGGTCATGGTGAACCCGGTCGGATCCGCATACGAGGGGACGGACCCGCGCACCGCGCCGGCCCGTGAGGAGACCCTGCGCCTGCTGGCGAGCTGAGTTGTGCGGCCGCGTAGGATCGGCTCACCTTGTCGTGAGGTCGCGGCGCGCCTGATCCGGTCGGGACGAGGGATTCAGGACACTGTCTGGTTCCGGGCGCGTATCGCTACGCTCGCGCGCCGGTTGTGCCAATCTGTTCACCGCTCTGTTTCGTTCTCCACATTTGAAAGTGCCGCCTCATGACACGCTGGAGCCTGCGCTGGTTGAAGCGCCGGGGGCCCCAGGCTGCGACGCTCGCTGAGCAGTCAGATCCGGGTCTTGCTCGCTCATTCCCGCCGACCGGCGGTCACGCTCTGCCATTTCCGCCGGTCCCACCCACACCTGTGACCCCCCCGATCTCCTCCACGCCTCCGCCACCGCAGGAGGACGAGGACGAGGCGTGGCCAGAGATCATGGAACAGTTCGGCATCCAGCTCATCAGCCTCGCTGAGCAGATGCGCATCTCGCTCGACGGGCTCGAGGCCGACGAGGACGATCCCGAGCGGCTGAAGAAGCTCTACGAGGTCGACCACGCCGTCACCCGCATGCGGCGGGCCAGCCGCGACCTGCGTACGCTCGCGGGCCGCGCCGAGGACGAGATGGGCGGCATCGACACCTCGCTGCTGGACATCATCCGGATGGCGCTGTCGGGCATCGAGCGCTACAACCAGGTGACGATCGGCCGGGTGAGCGAGCTGGCCGTCATCGGCTACGCCGCCGACGACGTCTCCTGCCTGATCGCGGCGCTGCTGGACAACGCGACCAAGTACTCTCCGGGTGCGGTGACGATCAACGTCCACCTGGCCGACGCCGGAGACGTGCTCTTCCGCATCGAGGACACCGGGATCGGCATTCCGGAACGGTCGGTGGGACGCCTCAACGCGCTGCTCGCGGGGCCGATCGTCGAGCTGGTCAGCAAGTCCGGCAGCCACACCGGCTTCCCCGTGGTGCACCGCATCGCCCGCAAGTACGACATCGACGTACGCCTCGCCACCCGCCCTGCTCCGGGCAACGGGATGATCGCGATGGTGAAGGTGCCTGCCCAGCTCCTGTGCGAGGTCCCGGTCGCACCGATGGAGCGCGCCGAGGCGCCGGCGACCTCGAGCGCGAGCAGCATCGCGGTCCTGCCCCCGGCCCCACGCCGGCGGGGACCCCAGTCCGCGCCGCGGCCGGCAGCCCGGCCGGCTCGCCTGGAGGCGCGACCTTCCGCCCTCGAGCCCGTTCGGAGGCCGATGCATCAGTCCTCGCCGGAGACGGGATCCTTCCCCGTGCAGCAACCGGCACGACAGCCGGCGGCGCAGTTCGCTCCGCCACCCAGCGAGCAGCCGTCCCAGGATCTGTCCACCGACACCATGAAGACGCCGATCCCGCTCCCGGGTGAGACGTCTGGGACGGCTGGGACGGATGAGGCGAACGAGACCTCCGCGTCGGCCGAGCAGAGCGGCCCAGTAGAGTCGGGTGCGCTCCCGCGCCGGGAGCCGGTCAGTCTGCGCACCAAGCAAGCTGAGCCGGATGCAGCCGTTGGACAGCAGACCGCTGAGACGTCGCCCGAGGACCAGTCGGCGGCCCGGCACTCCTTCGCCGACGACCTCGACGCGTTCTCCCTTGGTAGCTAAGCCCCAGTAGTGAAAGGAACCCTTTCGTAATGGAAAGCCCGGTCGCCCCCCGCGACCCCAAGGAATTCAGCTGGCTGATCGACAACTTCGCCAGCTCCACCCCCGGTGTGACCCATGCGCTGATCGTCTCCTCCGACGGCCTCCCGCTGATCGGTGCCGGCGGCATGTCCGCCAACGTCGCCGATCCCCTCGCCGCGATGACCGCCGGTGTGATCAGCCTCGGCAACAACATCGCCCGCGAGGTGGGCGAGCCGGGCTGCGACCAGGTGATGCTGAAGTTCCACACCGGACACTTCCTCTTCATGGGTATCGGTGACCTGGCCGGCTTCGCCGTCCTCGTCGGCGCCGGCGCCAACCTGGGCGTCGTGGCCCACAAGATGGCGCAGATGGTCGACGCCGTCGGCCACGTACTCACCCCGCAGATGCGCGACGAGCTGCGTCAGATGACGGTCAGCTCGATGGCAGGGGAGAGGGCGTGAGCGCTAACCCCTGGGTACGTCCGTACGTGCTCACCGGAGGTCGCACCAAGACCAAGCACCAGCTCTACGTGCACACGCTGGTCTCCGCGGCGCACTTCGACGCGCGTGCGGCGACCAAGCTCACCCCGGAGTCGCGCCGGCTCTACGACCGGGTACGCCTCGGGCCGCAGTCGGTCGCAGAGCTCTCCGCACACTGTGGGATCTCCCTCGGCGTGACTCGTGTGCTGCTCGAGGACCTCGCCTCGACGGAGCACCTGCAGATCAATGACGGGGCCTACGACTCCCCGTTCGACCACCGTCTGTTGAAGAGAGTTATCGATGGCCTTTCCGAGCTCGGCTGACCGCCCGGCGCTGACCGTCACCTCCGCCAAGATCGTGGTCGCAGGTGGTTTCGGCGTCGGGAAGTCAACCCTGGTCGCCTCGGTCTCCGAGATCCCGCCGGTCAACACCGAGGCGTGGATGACCCAGGCCGGTGAGTCGGTGGACCCGCTCTCGGACACGAGCGCGAAGACGACCACCACGGTCGCGATGGACTTCGGCCGGGTCAACCTCGCCCCCGACCTGCTGCTCTACCTGTTCGGCACCCCGGGGCAGCCCCGGTTCTGGCCGATGTGGGACGACCTGTGCCGCGGTGCCAGCGGTGCCGTCGTGCTGGTCGACACCCGCCAGCTCGACGCGTCCTTCCCGGCGGTCAACTACTTCGAGAACGACTCCGACGTCCCGTTCATCGTCGCGGTGAACCTGTTCGACGGGAAGCTGACGCACTCCCTGGAGAAGGTCCGCGACGCGCTCTGCCTCGACGAGCGGACCCCGCTGGTGACCGTGGACGCCCGCGACCGCAGGTCGACGGCCAAGACCCTGGTCACCTGCCTGACGCACACGATGAAAACCACCCCCACACGCGCCTGAGCCCGGAGGCGTGCCAACTCCGAAGGAGTTTCCTTGCGCAAGATCTTGATCGTCGGCGCCGGACAGGCGGGCATGCAGCTCGCCCTCAGCCTCCAGATCGAGGGCTATGAGGTGACGGTCATGTCGGCGCGTACGCCCGACGAGCTGCGCGACGGCTGGCCGATGTCGACCCAGGTCATGTTCGAGCCCGCTCTCGCCTACGAGCGCGCCTACGACCTGAACCTGTGGGAGGACGAGGCGCCTCGCATCCCCGCGGTCGGCATCTCGGTCAGTCCGGAGCCCGGTGTCCGGGCGCTGAAGTTCGACGGCCCGTGGGAGCCGTACGCGATGTCCGTCGACCAGCGGCTGAAGATGTCGACCTGGCTGGAGCTGTTCGAGGACCGTGGCGGCCGGATCATCTACCACCCCGTGATGACCTCCGACCTGGCCGGCCTGGCGCCGATGTACGACCTGACGCTCATCGCTGCGGGCAAGGGCGAGATCGTCGACCTGTTCGACCGCGACCCGGTGAGGTCGAAGTACGACGCCCCCGGCCGTGCGTTGTCGGCCATCTACCTCCACGGTATGGTCGAGCCCGACGACTTCCCGGCCGGGAGCATGCGGATCAACGTCGCGCCCGGGGTCGGCGAGCTGTTCGTGATCAGCGCCCTGACCCAGTTCGGACCGAGCCGGGTGGCGTTCGTCGAGGCGATCCCGGAGGGCCCGTTCGACTGTTTCTGGGATCGACCACGGCCCGACGAGCACCTTCGCCGGCTGCAGCACGTGATGCTCGAGCACATGCCGTGGGAGGGCGAGCTGATGCGCGACTGCGAGCCGACCGACGCCCGCGCCTCGCTCTCGGGTGCCTTCACCGGCATGGTCCGCAAGCCGTACGCCGAGGTCGCCGACGGCACCTATGTCTTCGGTATGGGCGACGTCGTCGTGGTCAACGACCCGATCGCCGGGCAGGGCTCCAACAATGCCGCCCACTGCGCGGGCATCTACACCCAGGCGATCCTCGAGCGCGGCGACCAGCCGTTCGACGCGGAATGGATGCAGGCGACCTTCGAGACGTTCTGGGAGAACCGGGCCCAGCACTCGACCGGTCTGACCGACGCTCTGCTCAACCCGCTGCCCGACCACGTCCAGCAGGTGCTCGGTGCGGCCACCCAGTATCAGCCCGTCGCCGACCGGTTCACCCGGCTGTTCCCGCACCCGGAGGACCTCGGGCCGTTCCTGGGCGATCCCGAGGCCGCGCTCGCGTACGTCGCGGAGGTTGCCGAGGCCGACGCGGCGACCAGGGCTTGACGATTAGGGCATTGCTGTTCTAGGGGTCTAGGCTTGGTAGTCGGTCCAACGTGGGTCTGTCTCGTCGTGCCTCGCGGCTGCCCGGTCAGCGCGCTCCTGTGCGCTCGCGGGTGAGACATGCAGATGGCTTCACGAGGTCCACTCCGAGTCTCGGAGAGGTTCCCGGGCCACCCACGGATCACCCGATCCGTGGTTTTGAACGGTAGATGACCGACCAACAGATTGCAGAGGGCATGCCGAAGAAAGAAGGCGTGATCGAGATCGAGGGCACCGTAGTGGAGGCCCTCCCCAACGCCATGTTCCGTGTGGAGCTGAGCAACGGACACAAGGTTCTCGCCCACATCAGCGGCAAGATGCGACAGCACTACATCCGGATCCTTCCTGAGGACCGCGTGGTGGTCGAGCTGTCCCCCTACGACCTGACGCGCGGTCGAATCGTCTACCGGTACAAGTAAGCCGGTCTAGACAAGAAAGGGCTGACATGAAGGTCAACCCGAGCGTGAAGAAGATCTGTGACAAGTGCAAGGTGATCCGTCGCCACGGCCGCGTCATGGTGATCTGCGAGAACCCGCGCCACAAGCAGCGCCAGGGCTGAGCCCAGCTCGCAGCGACAACTGAATACTTCATCGAGTCGCTAGGACCTCAGGTCCGAACTCACCTCCGGAGCAGAGGCCGGAGCCCGAGGGTGCCACCCCGGGACGCGACCCGACCGACACCTCTGACGCAACCAGAAGGAACACAATGGCACGCCTCCAAGGTGTTGACCTTCCGCGCGACAAGCGCGTGGAGATCGCTCTCACCTACATCTACGGCATCGGCCGTACCACCTCGCAGAAGCTCCTCGAGGCCACCGGCGTCAACCCGAACACCCGGGTGCACGCTCTGGCCGAGGACGAGCTGGTCAAGCTCCGCGACGAGATCGAGGCCCAGGGCATCCAGACCGAGGGTGACCTCCGTCGTGAGGTCCAGGCTGACATCCGCCGCAAGATCGAGATCGGCAGCTACCAGGGTCGCCGTCACCGCCAGGGCCTCCCGGTCCGCGGTCAGCGCACCAAGACCAACGCGCGCACCCGCAAGGGCCCGAAGCGCACCGTCGCCGGCAAGAAGAAGGCCAAGTGATCCGACGCGCTCTGCGCGTTGATCCGGCTTTCGCCTCGATCTCACAGACCAGCCAACTCAGGAGTTAATGCATGCCTCCGAAGACCCGTCAGGGTGCGACGAAGATCCGTCGCAAGGAGAAGAAGAACGTCGCTCAGGGCGAGGCCCACATCAAGAGCACGTTCAACAACACGATCGTCACGATCACCGACCCGACCGGTGCGGTGATCTCGTGGGCCTCGGCCGGCACCGTCGGTTTCAAGGGCTCGCGTAAGTCCACCCCGTTCGCCGCTCAGATGGCCGCGGAGGCCGCTGGCCGCCGCGCGATGGACCACGGCATGAAGAAGATCGACGTCTTCGTCAAGGGCCCGGGCTCGGGCCGCGAGACCGCGATCCGTTCCCTGGGTGCGATCGGCCTCGAGGTCGGCACCATCCAGGACGTCACGCCGGCCCCGCACAACGGCTGCCGTCCGCCCAAGCGCCGCCGCGTTTGATCCCCACCGAGACATAGAAGGAGACTGAAGAGTAATGGCCCGTTACACCGGACCCATGACCCGCAAGTCGCGCCGTCTCGGTGTCGACCTTGTCGGCAACGACGCAGCGTTCGAGAAGCGCCCCTACCCGCCGGGTCAGCACGGCCGCGGCCGCATCAAGGAGAGCGAGTACCTCCTCCAGCTTCGTGAGAAGCAGAAGGCTCGCTTCACCTACGGCGTGATGGAGAAGCAGTTCGCTTCCTACTACGCCGAGGCCCACCGCCGCGACGGCAAGACCGGTGACAACCTGCTCCAGCTGCTCGAGGGCCGCCTGGACAACGTCGTCTACCGTGCCGGCTTCGCCCGCACCCGCCGCCAGGCCCGCCAGCTGGTCGTTCACGGCCACTTCCTGGTCAACGGCAAGAAGGTCAACGTGCCTTCGTTCCAGGTCTCGGCTCACGACGTCATCGACGTTCGCGAGAAGTCGCTGGAGATGACCCCGTTCATCGTGGCTCGCGAGACCCACGGCGAGCGCGTCGTCCCGGCCTGGCTCGAGGCCGTCCCGAGCCGGATGCGCATCCTGGTTCACCAGCTCCCCGTCCGGGCTCAGATCGACGTCCCGGTCCAGGAGCAGCTGATCGTCGAGTACTACTCGAAGCTCTGATCAGCCCTCAGCAGTAACCACGGCGAGTCCCCGGCGTTCAAACTTCACAGAAGACGTACGCCGGGGCCTTGCCGCCCCCACAGCCTTCCGTCATCACCCCTTGAAGTTCGGGTCCGTCAAATAGCGGTCGGCCCGGAAAGGACAAATCAGTGCTTATCGCACAGCGCCCCACCCTGTCGGAAGAGTCCGTCGAGGAGTTCCGCTCCCGCTTCGTGATCGAGCCCCTCGAGCCGGGCTTCGGTTACACGCTGGGCAACTCTCTTCGCCGCACCCTGCTCTCCTCGATCCCCGGTGCTTCGGTCACCTCGATCAAGATCGACGGCGTTCTCCACGAGT
The DNA here is from genome assembly GCF_042798275.1 of Nocardioides sp. NPDC057767. NCBI lineage: Bacteria > Bacillati > Actinomycetota > Actinomycetes > Propionibacteriales > Nocardioidaceae > Nocardioides > Nocardioides sp. NPDC057767. The sequence goes on from NZ_JBHVKJ010000002.1 coordinate 47,685, forward strand.
TCTCGACGATCGAGGGCGTCAAGGAGGATGTCACCGAGATCATCCTCAACCTCAAGGGTCTGGTCGTCTCCTCCGAGCACGACGAGCCCGTGACGATGTACCTGCGCAAGTCCGGTGCCGGTGACGTCACCGCCGCCGACATCGCGCCGCCGGCCGGTGTCGAGGTGCACAACCCCGACCTGAAGATCGCGACGTTGTCCGACAAGGGCAAGATCGAGCTCGAGCTCGTCGTCGAGCGCGGTCGTGGCTACGTCTCCGCGGTCCAGAACAAGGGCGCCGAGAACGAGATCGGCCGGATCCCGGTCGACTCGATCTACTCGCCGGTCCTCAAGGTCAGCTACAAGGTCGAGGCGACCCGTGTCGAGCAGCGCACGGACTTCGACAAGCTCGTCATCGACGTCGAGACCAAGCCGTCGATCGCTCCCCGCGACGCGATCGCCTCGGCCGGTAAGACCCTGGTCGAGCTCTTCGGCCTGGCCCGTGAGCTGAACGTCGACGCGGAGGGCATCGACATCGGCCCGTCGCCGGTCGACGAGCAGCTCGCCGCCGACCTCGCCCTCCCGGTCGAGGACCTGCAGCTGACCGTCCGTTCCTACAACTGCCTCAAGCGCGAGGGCATCCACACCGTGGGTGAGCTCATCTCGCGCTCGGAGCAGGACCTGCTCGACATCCGCAACTTCGGCGCCAAGTCGATCGACGAGGTCAAGCTGAAGCTGCACGAGATGGGCCTGTCGCTCAAGGACAGCGCTCCCGGCTTCGACCCGTCCGCCGCCCTCGCCGCCTACGGCGACGATGACGACGACGCGTTCGTCGAGGACGAGCAGTACTGAGTTGTTGCGCCGGGCCGGGCGGCTTCGCCGCGGCCCGGCGGGCAGTTTCACCACCAGAAAAAATCACAGCACCAGCTGTGTCTACCCCGGTACCTGATACGGCCGGAGAGAAGGAGCAGGCACGATGCCTACCCCGAAGAAGGGTGCCCGCCTCGGCGGTTCGCCCGCGCACCAGAAGCTGATCGTCTCGAACCTCGCCACCGCGCTGTTCGAGAACGGCCGCATCACCACCACCGAGGCCAAGGCTCGGGTTCTCCGCCCCGTCGCGGAGAAGCTGATCACCAAGGCCAAGAAGGGTGACCTGCACAACCGTCGCGAGGTCCTCAAGACCATCCGCGACAAGTCCGTCGTGCACACCCTCTTCACCGAGATCGCCGAGCAGTTCGCGGAGCGTCCGGGTGGCTACACCCGGATCACCAAGATCGGTCCCCGCAAGGGCGACAACGCTCCGATGGCTGTGATCGAGCTCGTCAACGAGGCCTACGAGCCGAAGACCAAGGCTGCTCCGGCTGCCGCGGCTCCGGTTGCCGCCCCCGCTGAGGAGAAGGTCGAGGAGGCGCCGGTCGAGGAGACCGCTGCCGAGGAGACCACCGAGACCGAGGCTGCTGCCGAGGAGGCTCCCGCTGCGGAGACCACCGAGGACGAGGCCAAGGCCTGATCGGCTTCTGATCTGTGGCCCGTCACCCGCGAGGGTGGCGAGCCACTGTCATCTCCCGGCGCTACGTTCGGTCCGGGCCAGCAGCCAGCAGATGACTCCGCCGATCACGACGATGAGCAGCACGTCGGTGATGCGCAGCCCGGTCAGCCCACGGTTGCCGGCCCGGGCGATCAAGTGCCCTCGCGCATTCCGTCCCGGGCAGGTGTTGCTGGGACAATGAGCGACGTGCGCATCAGGATCGACCTCGCCTACGACGGCACCATGTTCCACGGCTGGGCGACCCAGCCGGGGCTGCGTACGGTCCAGGGCGAGCTGCAGGCCGCGCTGGCGACCGCGTTGCGGGTCCCGTCGACAGGGGAGCGGTCCCAGGTGTGGGTGACGGTCGCCGGGCGCACCGACTCGGGTGTGCACGCTCGCGGTCAGGTCGCGCACTTCGACATCGACGCCGACGTGCTCGAGTCCTCGCGGGGACGCTCGGAGCAGTCGCCGCTCGACTCGCTGGTGCGCCGGCTCAACGGGATCCTCCCCGCCGACCTGCGGGTCCACCGCGCCATCGAGGCTCCGGAGGGGTTCAACGCCCGGTTCTCGGCGCTGTCGCGACGCTACGTCTACCGGATCGTCGACGATCCGGCCTTCGTCGACCCGCTGCTGCGCGGGCACGTGCTCTACCGGACCCGGCCGCTCGACCTGTCGCTGATGAACGTCGCCTCCGCCGACCTCGTCGGCCTCAACGACTTCGCCACCTTCTGCAAGCCGCGCGAGGGTGCCACCACGATCCGCGACCTGCGCCAGCTCACCTGGGACCGGCGTCCGGACGGGATCATCGAGGCGACCGTCCTCGCCGACGCCTTCTGTCACTCGATGGTGCGCTCGCTGGTCGGATGCCTGATGGTGATCGGGGAAGGCCGCAAGGACGTCACCTGGGCCAAGGAGTCGCTGGCCTCGCGCTCGCGTTCCTCGTCCATCCCGATCGCTCCGGCCAACGGGCTGACCCTCGAGGAGGTCGCCTATCCGCCGGACGACATGCTGGCGGACCAGCACCAGCGCACCATGAACCGCAGAGAGGCGAACGAGGTTGACGGGGACTGACGACGAGCACTACTTCTCCGCCGACCCGTCGGTGCCCTTCGAACGGATCCCGGTATCGGCGACCGTCTGGGACATGGACCTGTCGCTGGTCTCCGGGTCGGGGGTCTTCGCCAAGGGACGCCTCGACGTCGGCACCGCGGTGCTGTTCCGCGAGACCGACCCGCCCGACGGCGGCCGCATCCTCGACATGGGCTGCGGCTACGGGATCATCGGACTCGCCTGCGCGCTGGCCGCTCCGTCCGCCCAGGTCACCGGCGTCGACGTCAACGAGCGCGCCGTCCTGCTCGCGAACGAGAACGCCGCGAAGCTCGGTCTGGGCGACCGCTATCGCGCCGCGGTCCCGGCCGAGATCGATCCGGAGGTGACGTACGACGAGATCTGGAGCAACCCGCCGATCCGGATCGGCAAGCAGGCCCTCCACGAGCTGCTCCTGACCTGGCTGCCCCGCCTGGCGCCCGGCGGCCGCGCGGTCATGGTCGTCGGCAAGAATCTCGGTGGTGACTCCCTCCAGCGCTGGCTCGGTGAGCAGGGGTATCCGACCATACGGATCGGCAGCGCCAAGGGATTCCGCGTCCTGGAGACCCGCCGAGCCTGACCGGGCGTAGGTGCCGGTTTCCGCCGTCTCGCGCGTCTCGCGGCCGTTCGCGCGGGGTGCGCTGCCAGACTCCGCCCATGACCAACGGTGTGATGACGACTCCCGTGCTGACGAACCGTCAGCGCCTGGCCCGCTCCTACAAGGCCTGGGGCGTCGCCGCGCTGTTGAGCCTGGTGACGGTCCTGCCGGTCTACCTTGCCGTGACGAGCTCGGGGATCGAGCTGTCGCGGCTGGTGAGCGTGCCGGTGATGGTCGTCGTGGGGCTGATCGGGCCGGTGGTCGGGGCGTTCCTGAGCGCACGCGCCGGGCTGGGGCGGTTCTGCACCGGGGCCGCGTTCGTGATCATCGCGACCCCGATGACGAGCCTGCCGCTGCTGGCGATCCCGGCGTACGTCCTGGCGCCCTGGATCGCCGTGGCGATCAGCGAGGAGCCGGCACCTCAGCACTGGAACGGCTGAGCGGTCAGGCCGGGACCGGGTCCTTGGCGAGCAGCACCGGGAGCCGGTCGAGGCTGTAGACGACCGAGAGGTCGCGCCAGCCGAGGTCGCCGGGATCGTCGGTGGCCATGGCCAGGTCAGGGAAGCGGCGGGCGAGGCCGGTGAGGGCGGCGCGGAGCTCCATCCGGGCCAGCTCGGCGCCGACGCAGCGGTGCATGCCGTGGCCGAAGGCGAAGTGCATCGTCTCGGCGTTGCGGAGGTCGAACTGCTCCGGCTTCGGCACCACCGCGGGGTCGCGGTTGGCGCCGGTCAGGCTGACCAGGACGACGGCGCCCTTCTTGACCGGCACCCCGAACAGGTCGTGGTCCTCGCGCGCGAACCGAGGGAAGGCGAGCTGCACCGGGCACAGGTAGCGCAGCAGCTCCTCGACCACCTTGTCGACCTCGGCCCGGTCGCCCGTGCGCAGGATCTCGTACGCCTCGGGGTTCTGCATCAGCACGTAGGCGCCCATGGAGAGCATCGAGGCGGAGGTCTCGTAGCCGCCGAGGAAGACACCGTCGGCGAGGCCGCCGAGCTCGACGTCGTCGTACTCCGACCCCTTGGTGCGGATGATCTCGCCGATCATGCCGTCACCGGGGTCGGCGCGCTGCTGACGGACCTGCTCGATCAGGAACGTCCTCGTCTCGGTGGCGGCCCCGAAGGCGCCGGCACCGCCCTCGGAGAGGTCGAAACGGGCCATCCCGAGCTTGTGGAACTCGTCGCGTACGTCCTCGGGCATGCCCAGCAGCTCGCAGATCACCCGGAACGGGATCTCGAAGCCGAAGTGCTGGACGAGGTCGACCTCCGGGCCGTTGTCCTCCATGCCGTCGAGGGCGTCGGTGACGATCCGGTCGATCATCTCGTTGAGACGGCCCAGGCGACGCATGGTGAACTCCGGGGTCAGCAGGCCGCGGAGCTTGGTGTGGTCGGGCGGGTCGGTCATGCCGAGACCACCGATGCCCTCGGCGTCGGTGCGCTTGCGGGTGCCGAGCAGGTGGCGCATGTCGTTGGAGTAGGCGTTCCTGTCGGCCAGGACGTGCTTGGACTCGGCGTGCCCGGTGACCAGGACGATGTCGAGGCCGAGCACCGAGCCGAGCTTGGTGACCGGTGCCTGCGCCCGGCTCTCGGCGAGCAGCGGCACCGGGTCCACGCCGTCACGGCGCAGCGGGAAGGTCAGGTGCTCGGGGATCTTGCGCAGCGTGGTGATGTCCGGGATCGGCGACTCCTTGCCCCGCATCGCGAACTGCAGGGCGAGCTTGCGGACGCGCTCGGTCGGCGGTCGCGTCATCGCCCGTAGAAAAGAACTGACCTGGGCAGCAATCGGCATGCGGCCCAGTCTGGACCATCGTCAAACCACGGGCATCAGGAATACCCCTGGTTCACAGATGTGTCCTGAATCACCCGTGGAGCACGGTCCTGAACAGCGCACAGGTCTCCTCGATCGCGAGCTGCGCCGCCTGCGAGTGGTGGCCCATCGCGAAGAAGCCGTGGATGAGGCCGTCGCAGTGGTGGTAGGTCGTGGGGACCCCAGAGCTCTCCAGCGCCTTGGCGTACGCGATGCCCTCGTCGCGCAGCGGATCGAACTCCGCGGTCACCACGACCGCCGGCGCCAGACCTTCCAAGGAACCCTTGATCGGACTCAGCCGCGGGTCGGTGCGGTCGGCGTCGGCCACGTAGTGGTCGGAGAACCACTTCATCGTCGGCAGCTCGAGGAAGTAGCCGTGGCCGTTCTCCGCGTAGGAGGGGTAGCCACTGGTCATGTCGGTCGCCGGGTAGATCAACAGCTGGCCGGCGAGCTCGCGCCCCTCGGTGCGGAAGGCCTGGGCCACGGCGGCGGACAGGTTGCCCCCGGCGCTGTCGCCGGCGACCGCGATCCGGCCGTCGCCGCCGAACGTCGCCGCGTTGTCGCTCACCCAGCGGGCCGCGGCCACCGCGTCGTCGTAGGCGGCGGGGAAGGGGTGCTCGGGCGCCAGCCGGTAGTCGACCGCGACGACCACGGCGTCGCAGATCGTGGAGAGGTTGCGGGCCTGGTCCTCATGGGTGTCGAGGTCGCCGACCACCCAACCGCCGCCGTGGAACATCACGATCGTGGGCAGCGGTCCCTGCGTGGTGGGCCGGTAGATGCGTACGTCCAGGTCGCTGGCCGGCCCTGGGATCACCGCGCTCTCCACCGATCCGATCGGTGGAAGTGGGATGCCCTCGCCCAACGCGCGGTAGAGCGCTCGTGCCGTCGGCGGATCGTAGGACTCCAGGGGCTGGCCCTTCGCGAAGAGGGTGAGCAGGTCAGCGATCTGGCTGTCGAGCGGAGGCATGGCGACAGTCATATCGGTAATCGCCAAAATGTGTCGAGCGTCACGTTCTACTGATGGGACCGATTGGTCGAACGCGACCGGGAATAACCATTCGACAGAGGTGCCAGACTGGACGGCTGTGGGACATGTGGACGTTGCTGGAGTGCGGTTCCAGCTGCCTGACGGGCGAGTGCTGCTCGACGACGTCTCCTTCCGGGTGGGGGAGGGCGCCAAGGTCGCGCTGGTGGGCGCCAACGGCGCCGGGAAGACGACGCTGCTGCGGATCGTCACGGGAGAGCTGACCCCGACGTCGGGGTCCGTCGTCCGCTCGGGCGGTCTCGGGGTGATGCGGCAGATGGTCGGCAAGGGCTCCTCGACCGTGGGCGAGCTGCTGCTCTCGGTGGCGCCCGCGCGCGTGCGCGAGGCCACCGCGGCCGTGGAGGCGTGCGAGCTGGAGCTGATGTCGTCCGAGGACGAGCGGCTGCAGATGCGCTACGCGACCGCGCTGGCCGAGTACGCCGACGCCGGCGGCTACGACATCGAGGTCGTCTGGGACGTGTGCACCATGGCCGGGCTCGGCGTTCCCTACGACCGCGCCCGCTACCGCGATCTGGACACCCTGTCCGGCGGCGAGCAGAAGCGACTCGTGCTCGAGTACCTCCTGCGCGGCCCCGACGAGGTGCTGCTGCTCGACGAGCCCGACAACTTCCTCGACGTGCCCGGCAAGATCTGGCTGGAGCAGCGCATCCGGGAGTCTCCGAAGACGATCCTCTACGTCAGCCACGACCGTGAGCTGCTGGACAACACCGCCACCAGGGTGGTCACGGTCGAGCTCGGTGCGTCCGGTGCCGGCAACAGCACGTGGACGCACCCTGGTGGGTTCGCGTCCTACCATGAGGCCCGCAAGGACCGGTTCCTGCGGTTCGAGGAGCAGCGCCGCCGCTGGGACGAGGAGCACGCCAAGATCAAGGCCCTGGTCCTGCGGCTGAAGGTCAAGTCGGAGTACAACGACGGGATGTCCAGCCAGTACAGGGCGGCCCAGACCAGGCTCCGGAAGTTCGAGGAGGCCGGCCCGCCCGTCGAGCAGCCACGAGAGCAGGCTGTGCAGATGCGGCTGCGCGGCGGGCGCACCGGCAAGCGGGCAGTGGTCTGCGAGGCGCTCGAGCTCAGCGGACTGATGAGACCGTTCGACCTGGAGGTCTGGTACGGAGAGCGGGTTGCCGTGCTGGGCTCCAACGGCTCGGGCAAGTCCCACTTCCTGCGGTTGCTCGCTCGCGGCGGGACAGACCCGGACGTGGAGCACCGCCCGGTCGAGGACACCCCCATCGAGCCGGTCCGCCATCGTGGGAAGGCCAAGCTCGGCGCCCGCGTGCGGCCGGGCTGGTTCGTGCAGACACATGCCCATCCGGAGCTGGTGGGACGTACGCTGCTCGACATCCTGCACCGCGGTGACGTCACGCCTGACGGGCGGGGACGCGCGGGGATGGGCCGGGAGGCCGCCTCCCGGGTGCTGGACCGCTACGAGCTGGCGCACGCCGCGGAGCAGACCTTCGACTCGCTCTCGGGCGGGCAGCAGGCGCGCTTCCAGATCCTCCTGCTCGAGCTCTCCGGTGCCACGTTGCTGCTCCTCGACGAGCCGACGGACAACCTCGACGTCCAGTCCGCCGAGGCGCTCGAGGCCGGCCTGGAGTCGTTCGAGGGCACCGTCATCGCGGTCACGCACGACCGCTGGTTCGCCCGCGGCTTCGACCGGTTCCTGGTCTACGGCGCCAACGGCGACGTCTACGAGTCCCCGGAACCGGTCTGGGACGAGACGAGAGTGGAGAGGTCACGATGAGTGAGCTGGTGATCGAGCGGGTCGACCCGTTCGACGACGAGGTCTTCGACGCCTGGCACGACGTGATGACCGCCTCGTGGCTCGACGCCCGCGGCCCCGACGCGGATCTGTGGGCACGTGAGGAGCAGCGCGTCGAGCTGCAGCAGCAGACCGCGAAGACCGACCGGCGGGCCTACGTCGGCCGCGTCGACGGCGAGACGGTGGCCGCCGGCTGGATCGCCATGCCGCTGCTCGACAACCTCCACCGAGCCACGCTCGTCGTGGCGGTGCTGCCCGCCCACCGCAGGCGCGGCCACGGCACCACGCTGCTGGACCATGTCGAGGCGGAGGCCCGCGCCCAGGGACGTACGTCGTTGACGGGTGAGGTCTGGTGGCCGTGGTCGTTGGGCTCCGGTGGTGAGGGCTCGCCGGGTCGCGACTTCGGGGTGGCCCGGGGCTACGCGCCCGCCCTGGTGGAGGTACGCCGCCTGCTGAGGCTGCCGGTGCCCGACGACGTCCTCGACCGGCTGGCGGCGCAGGCCGCCGAGCGGCACGCCGCCTACACGCTGCGGTCCTGGGTCGGCCGGGTGCCCGACGACATCGTCGAGAGCTGGGCGGTGCTCGACGCCAGCCTGGAGACCGAGGCGCCGACCGGTGACCTGGACATCGAGGCGCCCGAGCCCGATGTGGCGAAGGTGCGCGAGACCGAGGAGCTGGTCGCGGCCCAGAAGCGGACCCTCTACCACTCGGTGGCACTGGACGCCGACGGCAAGGTGGTGGCCTACACGGTGATCGGCTACTCGAGCCTGGACGGCAAGAGCTACCAGTGGGGCACCCTGGTCGAGGCGGCGCACCGCGGCCACCGGCTCGGGCTCGCGGTGAAGGTCGCCAACCTGAGGCTGCTCCAGTCCGAGCGGCCGGAGGTGCCGACCCTGGGCACCTACAACGCCGAGGTCAACTCCCACATGATCCAGGTCAACGAGGCCATGGGCTTCGAGCCGGTCGAGTGGCTGTGCAGCATCCAGAAACAGGTCTCCTGACCCGCGTCCGCACAACGCACGAGCGCCTCATACCCGGTCAGAGACGGGCATGAGGCGCTCGGTTGGTGGCACCCCGCGGCTACTGAGACCCTGCGGACCCCAGCGTCTTGCGGGGAGTCAGGATGCGTCGGAGTCCAGCGTCACCTTCTCGGTGCGCTCCTCGCCGTCGCGCGACCAGGTGACGTCGACCTCGTCGTCAGGGCGATAGGAGCGGACGGTGGCCACGAGGGAGTCCGATCCGGTGATGACGTGGTCGTCGACCTTGGTGATGATGTCGCCCTTCTGGAGGCCTGCCTTCTCGGCGGTGCTGCCCGAGCTGACCTCCTGGACCTGGGCCCCGGTGACCGAGTTCTGGCCGTTCTGGGCCGCGGGGGCGTCCGAGACCGAGATGCCGAACTGGGCATGGGTGGCCTGCTCGCCCTTCTCGAGCTGCTCGACGATCGGGCGGATCTCGTCGATCGGGATCGCGAACCCGATGCCGATCGAACCCGCGTCCTCGCTGCTGGCGCCGCCGGAGCGGATCGAGGCGTTGATGCCGACGAGGTTGCCGTTGAGGTCGACGAGCGCGCCACCGGAGTTGCCCGGGTTGATCGCCGCGTCGGTCTGCACCGCGGGGTAGACGGTCGCCGCGCCGTTCTGGTCCACGCCGACGTTGACCGGACGGTTGAGCGCGCTCACGATGCCGGTGGTTACCGTGGAGTCGAGCCCGAAGGGGGACCCGATCGCCACGACGCTCTGGCCGACGGTGAGGTTGGCGGACTTGCCGATCGTGATCGGGGTCAGGCCGGAGACGTCCTTGGCCTTGATCACGGCGGTGTCGGTGAGCGGGTCGGTGCCGAGCACCTCGGCGGAGGCCTTCGTGCCGTCGTTGAAGTCGACGGTCACCGTGCCGCCGTTGGCGGCCAGCTCGACCACGTGGTTGTTGGTCAGGATCGTGCCGTCGGAGGAGATGACGACGCCGGAGCCCGAGCCGGAGCCCTGCTGGGAGGTGACCTCGATCTTCACCACCGAGGGGAGCACCTTGGCGGAGACCTTCTCGATGCTGCCCTCGGGAGCCTTCGCGTCGACGACCTGCGAGGTGGCCGGCGTGTTCGCCCCGCCGATGGTGCCGTCACCGGAGAGGGCGTCGTAGATCGCCGCGCCACCGACGCCCGCGGTGCCACCGGCGACCAGGGCCCCGGCGAGGACCGCGGCGACGAGACCGGTGCGCCCGAGGGTGCGCTTCTTGGGAGGCGTGCCGGGCGCGCCTGGCACGGAAGGCATGACGGAGGTCTGGGTCGGCGGGGTTGCGAACGGGCCGGCGGGAGGCTGGGTGGATCCGGCAGGAGGGGCCGGGAGCGTCCACTGCGGCGGGGTCCCACTCGGCTGCTGAGGAGGGAGTTCGGTCATGTCTTCGAGTCTGGCCAGCGTCCCTGTGAACCGGCTGAGACAGCCCTATGCGGTCGCGAAGAGATGGTTCAGGACCCGGCGAGGAGGCCGCGGCGTACGCAGATCCGCGCGGCGGGCTACTCGGCCTCGAGGCGCAGGGTCACCTGCTTGAGCATCGCCGCCAGCTCCGTACGCCGCTCCGGGCTGAGCGCCTCCAGCAGTCTGTTCTCGGCCTCGCCGCGCAGGTCCATCGCCCGCCGCCAGATCTCGATGCCGGCCTTGGTCGCCTCGACGCTGATCTTGCGGCGGTCCTCCACCGATGCCGTACGCCGCACCCACCCGGCCTTCTCCATGCTGTCGAGCCGTCCCGTCATCCCGGCCGGACTGATGTCGAGATCCTTCGCGAGGGCCGTGGGTGAGGCGTGGCCGGGGGTGTCGCGGATCATCAGCTGGTGAAGGGTCATGTACTCGAAGTCGGCCAACCCGACCTCGCTCGCCGCCGCGCGGCGCGCATCGCTGAAGAACTTGGAGATGGACCCGATCCGCACCGTGATCGCCTCGACCTCGTCGTCGAAGTCGATGTCGAGCCAGTGGTCGCGCCACCGCGCCACGTGGCGGTCGGCCCGGTCCTCGGGGATGTCGTCGACGGACGTCTCGGAGGCTCGCATCTCGGGCATACGCCGATCCTACCCTTCGCCGACTGATAATTCGTTGACGAATAGTTCGTCGGCGAACTACCTTCTCGATATGACCGCAACCACCCCGTCGCCCACCGCGCGTCGATCGCCGCTGAGGCACCGCAACTTCCGTCGCCTCGTGACCGGCACGGCGTCCTCGTCGCTGGGCAACGCGATCACCCCGGTCGCGCTGGCGTTCGCGGTGCTCGACCTGGGCGGCACGGCGACGCAGCTCGGCCTGGTCGAGGCTGTCTTCGCGGCCTGCCAGGTGCTGACCACGCTGGCCGGGGGAGTGCTCGGCGACCGGGTCTCGCGCAAGGTGATGATGGAGGGCACGGCGGCGATCAGCGCCGTCGTCGTCGGGTCGCTGGCGGCGACGGTGATCCTCGACGTCGCGACCATCCCGTCGACCGCGGTGATGGGTGGCCTCGCCGGCATCGTCGCGGCGCTCAACCAGCCCTCGGCGATGGCGATGACGAGGGTGGTCGTGCCCGACGAGGAGCTCGGCGCGGCCGTCTCGCTCCGGTCGCTGCTGCAGACCACCGCCTCGACCGTCGGCTACGCCCTCGGCGGTGTGCTCGTCGCGGCCGTCGGGCCGGGGTGGGCGATCACGATCGACGCGCTCACCTTCGCCATCGCCGCCATCGCCTACTCCGGGATGCGGGTCCCGCACGACCGCGAGCCGCGCAAGGCCTCGATGCTGGCCGACCTGGGCGAGGGCTTCCGCGAGGTCATGCGGCACTCCTGGCTGTGGTTCCTGATCCTGCAGGCGCTGCTCTATCACCTGTTCTGGTCAGGGGCTCACAGCGTGCTCGGCCCGATCGTGGTCGGCGAGGGGATCGGCCGGGCCTCGTGGGGCTTCGCGCTCGCCGCACTGATGGCGGGCTTCTTCGTCGGGGGCCTGGTCTGCCTGCGGTTCCGCCCGCGCCGGCTGCTCTCCGTGGGCGTGGTCTTCCTGGCGATGACCGGCCTCTTCCCGATCTCGATGGCGCTCTCGGACACGCTCTGGCCGATCCTGCTCGGTGCGTTCCTGCACGGGGTCGGGCTCCAGATCTTCGACGTCTTCTGGCAGATCGCGATCCAGCAGGAGATCCCCGAGGACAAGCTCTCCCGGGTCTACGCCTTCGACATCGTGGGCTCGTTCGTCGCCCGCCCGGTGGGGCTCGCCCTCGTCGGCCCGGTCGCGGTCGCGGTCGGCTTCGACACCTGGCTGCTCGTGGTCGCCGCGGTGATCTCCGGCAGCGCTCTGCTCTCGATGTCCTTCGCGGGCGTACGCCGTCTCGAGCGGGCGCCCGACCAGAGCCTCGTCTAGAGCGCCGTCACCGGGAGGCCGAGCGCGAGCAGGTCCTTGCGGAGCTGCTCGGCCCCGGTGAACTGGAACGCCTGCATGCCGAGTGCCGCCGCGGCGGCCACGTTGGCGACGCTGTCGTCGACGAACGCCAGCCGCTCCAGTGGGATCCCGGCACGCTCGGCGACGAGCCGGTAGATCGCCGGATCGGGCTTCGCCAGGCACACCTCGCCGGAGACGACGACCTCGCGGAGCAGCCCGATCACCTCGTACGTCGCCGGAGCATGCGGATAGAGCTCGGCCGACCAGTTGGTCAGCCCGAGCTGCGGGAACCCGGCGGCCGCGAGCTCGCGGACCAGATCATGGGTGCCGGGGACCGGGCCGAGGAGCGAGAGCGGGAAGTTGTCGACGTACGCCGCCCCCGCCGCGATCCACTCGGGAGCCTCGTCCTCGAGCACGGTCAGCGCCTGGGCCCAGGTGCGGCCGGCGTCTTGGGCATAGTTCCACGCCCCGAAGTCGTAGGACTCCATGAACGCGCGGGCATCGGCGTCACCCACCCCGGCGGCGATCGCCGGGAGCGGGTCCCAGCGGATCAACACGTTGCCGAAATCCCAGACGACCCCGTCCACCACGGCCGTGGTGGACGGGGTCTGAGTGTCGGGAGTGCTCACGACCAACGAACGTCGCGAGGCACGAAGGTGAGCCCGCGCTCGCCGGTGTAGATCTGCTTCGGACGGGCGATCTTCTGCTCCTTGTCCTGGACGAGCTCCAGCCACTGGGAGAGCCAGCCCGGTGTACGCCCGATGGCGAACAGCACGGTGAACATCTCCGGCGGGAACTCCAGGGCCTCGTAGATGAGGCCGGAGTAGAAGTCGACATTGGGGTAGAGCTTGCGGGAGACGAAGTATTCGTCCTCCAGCGCGATCTTCTCCAGCTCCTGGGCGATGTCGAGGAGCGGGTTGGTGCCGGTCACCTCGAACACGTTGTAGGCCTGCTGCTTGATCAGCTTCGCCCGCGGGTCGTAGTTCTTGTAGACCCGGTGGCCGAAGCCCATCAGCCGCTCGTTGCCGGCCTTGACGCCCTCGATGAAGGCGGGGATGTTCTCGACCTTGCCGATGCGGCGCAGCATCCGGAGCACGGCCTCGTTGGCGCCGCCGTGCAGCGGGCCGAAGAGGGCGCCGACGCCGGCGGCCACCGAGGAGTAGGGGTCGACCTGGGTCGAGCCGACGCTGCGAACGGCGTTGGCCGAAGCGTTCTGCTCGTGGTCGGCGTGCAGGATGAAGAGGGTGTCGAGCGCCTTCTCGATGCGCTCGTCCGGCGCGTACTTCGACTCGCTCATCTTGAAGAGCATGGAGAGGAAGTTGCCGGTGTAGGACAGGTCGTTGTCCGGGTAGACGTAGGGCTTGCCCTGCGCGTGCCGGAAAGCCCAGGCGCCGAGGGTCGGCATCTTGGCGATCAACCGGATGATCTGCAGGCGACGGTTGTCGGGGTCGGAGATGTTGGCGGCGTCCGGGTAGAACGTCGACATCGCACCGACCGACGCCATGAGCATGCCCATCGGGTGGGCGTCATAGCGGAAGCCCTGCATGAACTCCTTGATGTTCTCGTGCACGAACGTGTGGTAGGTGATCTCGTGCACCCACGCGTCGTACTCCTCCTTGGTCGGCAGCGCGCCGTGGACCAGGAGATAGGAGACCTCGAGGAAGTTGGAGTTCTCCGCGAGCTGCTCGATCGGATATCCGCGATATTCGAGGATCCCCTTGTCACCGTCGATATAGGTGACGGAAGATCGGCATGAAGCGGTGTTGACGAAACCGGGGTCGTAGACCGCCAGGCCGGGCCCCTCTTCGTTGCTAGCCGGGTCCGCGGCCTTGATCTTCCCCAGGTCGGCGGCGCGGATGGTGCCGTCGGTGATCGGGATGTCGTACTCCACCCCGGTGCGGTTGTCACGCACTGTTAGAGATTCGGTCACGATCAGCAACGGTAACCCTCTTGAAATCGCCTACGTAACTCGGCGTCCCACCCATTGGCCGATTTCGACTCAGAGGCGGAACCTGCTCCGCGCCGGTCTGGTGTCGCCGGAGGGCTCGTCGTCGCCGAACCGGGTGAGCGCGTCGCGCAGCCGATGGAGGTCGAGAACGGTCTGCACCGACCGCTCGTTGAGGGTGTCGTCCTCTCCACGGAGCGCACGCAGCGCGTCCTGGACCTCGGTCTCGCTCGGCTCCCCGGTCATGGGGACATAATCTAGGTGCCCCGGCCAAGGGAAGCGACCACGGGTTGTCGCGGATCGCGGATCCCAGGCTGGCAGATTTCTGTCAGAAGTCTGTGAGGGCGGGCGCGCAGCATGGTCGGACGATGGTCGCGGAAAGCGGCTGGAGACGCCATCATGCTCGGGGGACGCGATGCTGCGGATTCACTTCACCTACGAGGACCTTGCCCGGGTCAGGATCGCCGACGGGCCCGATGCGCTCTGGGAGGTGCAGCTCAGCCTGCATGCGCTCCAGACGCACGGGCGCGCCGTGGAGCTGACGCCGTGGCGTCGACACACGCTGCACACACTGCCCCGCGAGGTGGTGCGACCGCTCGCCGAGATCGCGCCACCGTGCGGCATCTCGCCGGACTTCCTGACGCCGTCGGGCGGTGGTCACGGGTTCGGCGACGGGATGGAGATCTCGCTGCGTACGCCGAGGGCCACGATCTCCGCGCAGGTTGCCGCCATGGCGAGCCAGCGTCGGCTGACGCCCTGGCTCGAGGCCGTACGTCGTGCCGAGACGTCGGCGCTGCGTACGTTGGGGCGGGCGGTGGCGATCTATCACGAGGGCGCGATCGCACCGGTGTGGCGATCGTTGTCGGACGTCGTCGCCGCGGACCGGCGCATGCGCGCCCAGCAGATGTCCGCCAGGGGCGTCGGGGCGGTGCTGGCCGGGCTTCCCGGTTGTCGTTGGCGGGCGCCGGTGCTGGAGATCGAGAACTACAAAGACGCCGAGGTACGCCTCGAGGGCCGTGGGCTCCTGCTCCAGCCGTCCTACTTCTGCGAGCCGGACACCCCGATCAAGCTGTGCGACCCCGGGCCGGAGCCGATGCTGGTCTATCCCACGGCCAAGCCGGCCACCGGCCTCACGGCTTCGACGGAGTCGGCATCGGCGCCCGGGCGGTCGGTGACCGCGCTGCTGGGGCGTACGCGGGCGGCCGCGCTCGCCGCGATCGGGACCGGGTGCTCGACCGGTGAGCTGGCCCGCCGGTGCGAGATCTCGGTCGGCTCCGCCAGCCAGCAGGCGAGCATCCTCCGCGAAGGTGGACTCATCACCACCCGGCGCGTGGGCACCTCGGTCCGTCATGAGATCACCAGTCTCGGGGTGCAGTTGCTGAGCGGGGCGGCGGCGTCCTGATACGCCTTTCGGCCCTGGCCAAAAAGGTTTCGCCGACGTGACCGCTGCCCCGAACCTCGGAGCGTCATTGCTCCACATCAGGTTCTCTGGAAGGAAAGCTCATGATCAAGCGCATCCTGGCGGCGGCAGCACTCACGATGGCCGTCACCAGCATCAGCTCCGGCGCCGTGGCGGCGACCGGCGAAGGCACGGACGTCGCGACGAAGGGCGGCGGCGACGCTCGGGAGGGCGTGGTCGCGGCTGCGGTCTCGCCGTCGGTCTCGCCTGCGGCAGAGGCGGTCGTCTACCGGGCGACCGGTGTCCGGGAGTACGACTGCCCGTCGGGCCGTCTGTGCGTGGACGTGTGGGACCCGACCCGCGGCACCTACAAGGTGTTCCAGTTCTACCGGTGTCAGACGCACTCGCTCTCCGCCTTCTACTCGACCTACGTCCCGGAGTTCGAGAACAACCAGACCAGCGGAACCAACACCTACTTCGAGCGGAGCTGGGGTGACCGGTACCTGAGGTCGACCGCGAAGCACGGCGAGCGCTCGATCAACTGGGACCCGATCAACTTCATCGACGTCTGCTGACCCACCCGCAGCGCACAGCTGAGCGACGGGCGATCTCGTGTCGAGATCGCCCGTTCTGCGTCGCTCAGCGCTCCTGATCGGTGCCGTGGGCCACCCGCCAGAGCAGTAGCGCCACGGCAGCCCGCTGCCGTCCCCGGCCCTTGACCGGCGAGTAGCCGAGCTGGCCGCTCAGCCAGGTCAGCCGGTCCTGCAGGGTCGAGTGGTGCACGTGCAGCAACGCGGCCGACTGCCTCAGGCTCGGCTGGTCCAGGACCGCGTGGAGCGTGTCCACGACCCACGGATGTCCGGCGAGCAGCTCGTCCAGACGTCGTACGTCACCCACCCCCGCCGCCTCCGCGGCGCTGATCCGCTCGGCGATGACGGCGAGCGCGCCGAGGTCTTCGTGGCGGACCACCGACGGCGCGAGGCCACCGACCGTTGCGGCGAGCCGGAGCGCGGTGCGCGCCTGCTCCAGCGCGCTCGGCAGCTGCAGCGGGTCGGGAGCGACCGCGGCCCCGGCCCGGATCCCCTCCGGGAGTGCGGGCGTGCCGGGCAGCAGCCCGACCACCAGGGGACCCATGGTGCTGATCAGTGTCGTCGGCAGGTTGGCGGAGGTGCTCGATATCACAGTCACGGGCCCGGCCAGCCCGAGCCGGGCGACGGCGTCGCGCCTGTCAGCCTCGCCCGCGTCGGGGTCGCACGCGATCCTGACCATCCCGCTGGCCGAGGGCTGAGAGGAGCCGGTGCTGAGCGCCTGCAGCGCCCGGGCGGCGCGTTCGAGGATCAGCGCGTCCAGCGGACCGTCGTCCCCCGCCCGCTCCAGCCAGAGCCACGAGCCCGGCTGGCCGGGGACGGGCTCGTGGCGCCGGTCGCCCTCGTCCTTTCCGGTCAGCGTTCGGCCGTCGGGGGTGAACCGCCGCACCAGGGCCCGGGCCGCGTCGTGGAGGCCGACCGTGGCACCAGCGAGCGCCGCGGCGGCGCGGACGACCGCGGCGCTCGACGCCCGCTCGTCCACGAGCCGGTCGAAGTGGTCGATGACGCGCAGCGCGCTGGCCGCGTCGTCGTCGACCACCTCGAGCTTGCCGATCAGATCTCGCACCTGAACCTCCCTGGCCTACTCTCGCCCACCGAACGCGAGCAGACCAGCGGATCAGCCCTCGAGTGCTCGGCGGACGAACTCGTCGCGGGTCGCGACCGAGGCGCGGGAGACGGCGGCGTGCGCGGCCACCATGTCGAACGCGTGGAACCCGCCGCCCCACATGTGGAGGTCGACGCTGACCCCGGCCTCCGAGAGCCGCCGGGCGTAGGCCAGCGTCTCGTCGCGGAACGTCTCCGCCGAGCCGGTGTCGATGTAGGTGCGGGGCAGGCCGCTGAGGTCCTCGGCGCGTGCCGGCGCTGCGTACGGGGAGACGTCGGGGCCGCCGCGTCGGTCGCCGAGCAGCGCCGTCCAGCCGAACAGGTTGGCCTGGCGGTCCCAGACGCCCTCGTCGTCGAGCATGTGGCTGCTGTGGGTCTCGAAACGGTCGTCGAGCATCGGGCAGATGAGGATCTGGTGGCTCAGCCTCGGGAAGGCCCGGTCGCGGGCGAGCAGCGCCGTGCCGGCGGCGAGGCCACCGCCGGCGCTCGCTCCCGCGACCATGATGCGCTCGGGGTCGATGCCGAGCTCGGCGGCGTTCTTGGCGGTCCAGACCAGACCGGCGTAGCAGTCCTCCACGGGTGCGGGGTCGGGATGCTCAGGGGCGAGGCGGTACTCCACCGAGACGACCACGGCGTTGCCGGCCGCCACCTGGTCGAGGAACATCTCCACCCCGAGCCGGCGGTTTCCGATCACCATGCCGCCGCCGTGGGTGTGGTAGACCGCCGGCCGCGGTGGGCCGTCGGTGGCGGGGCTCAGGATCAGCAGCGTGATGTCGGGGTCGCCCTCCGGGCCGGGGACCTGACGCTCCTGCACCGTGACCGCACCGCCGACGGTCAGGTCCACCGGTTCCATGCCGGGCAAGCCGTCGGCGCTCTGCTGCCGCGCCAGCGAAAGGGTCTCGGCCGAGAGGGACGGCATCGCCTGGCGTACCACCTCGAGGACCGGCACGAGCTCCGGGTCGAACGGCGGGCGGGCGGGGGCGTCGGGGAAGATCTGGTCGGCGGTCGGCTCGGTCATGGGGGACACTCCTTCGGTGAACTGGGGTGTACCCAGCGTCCTCCGGGCATCATGCGTCACGGAACCCGGCCCGTGGCGGGAATCACATCGACAGCTCCCGCCATCCGGCGGGCCGGGCCCCGGGCCGAGCCCTCGCCGGGGCCGAGGAGAAACCGATGTGCGGTGGAGGGGTGGGCCAGGGGAGAATGGGAGACCTCATGTCCGAGTCCGACCAGTCCGCCGCCGCCTCCGTAGCGATCACCTACCCTGCCGAGCTCCCGGTCACTCAGCGCCGCGAGGACATCGCCGCGGCCATCCGTGAACATCAGGTCGTGATCATCGCCGGTGAGACCGGGTCGGGGAAGACGACCCAGCTCCCCAAGATCTGCCTGGAGCTGGGCCGGGGCTCGAACGGGATCATCGGGCACACGCAGCCTCGCCGGATCGCGGCCCGGTCGGTCGCGGAGCGGATCGCATCGGAGCTCGGGACCTCGCTCGGCGATCTCGTCGGCTATCAGGTGCGGTTCACCGACAAGTCTTCTGCCGCGAGCCGGATCAAGCTGATGACCGACGGCATCCTGCTCGCCGAGCTGCAGCGCGACCGCGACCTGCGCCGCTACGACACGATCATCATCGACGAGGCCCACGAGCGGTCGCTCAACATCGACTTCCTGCTGGGCTATCTGCGCCGGCTGCTGCCGCGACGCCCGGACCTGAAGCTGATCATCACCTCGGCGACGATCGACCCGGAGCGGTTCGCCGCCCACTTCTCCGATGTGCGCACCGGTGAGCCGGCGCCGATCATCGAGGTCTCCGGCCGCACCTATCCGGTCGAGGTCCGCTATCGGCCGCTGATGGAGCTCTCCGAGGAGACTCTGCCCGAGAAGGATGGCGAGGGCGAGGTCGTCGTCCGCGACCAGACCGAGGCCATCGTCGACGCGGTCAAGGAGCTCTCCGCCGAGGGGCCCGGCGACGTGCTGGTCTTCCTGCCCGGCGAGCGGGAGATCCGGGACGCGGCCGATGCGCTCGCGGATGCGCTGGGGCTGAACCGAGGGGGCCCGTCGACCGGCCTCGTCGAGATCGTCCCGCTCTTCTCGAGGCTCTCGGCCGCCGACCAGCACCGCGTCTTCTCGCCCCACACCGGCCGCCGGATCGTGCTCGCGACCAACGTCGCCGAGACCTCGCTGACGGTCCCCGGGATCAAGTACGTCGTCGACACCGGTGTCGCCCGCATCTCCCGCTACTCCGCACGCACCAAGGTGCAGCGCCTGCCCATCGAGCCGATCTCGCAGGCCTCGGCGAACCAGCGGTCGGGACGTACGGGGCGCGTCGAGGCGGGCATCGCGATCCGGCTCTACTCCGAGGAGGACTTCCTCGGGCGACCGGAGTTCACCGACCCGGAGATCCTGCGGACCAACCTGGCCAGCGTCATCCTGCAGATGGCCTCCCTCGGGCTGGGCGACATCGCCCGGTTCCCGTTCGTGGAGGCGCCGGACCGGCGCAACATCACCGCCGGCGTACAGCTGCTGGAGGAGCTCGGCGCGATGCGCGGGCAGCGGCTGACGAAGCTGGGACGGCGGCTGGCCAGGCTGCCGATCGACCCGAGGCTGGCGCGGATGGTGCTCGAGGCCGAGCGGCTGGGCTGCGTACGCGACGTCATCGTCGTCGCCGCCGCGCTCTCGCTCCAGGACCCGCGGGAGCGGCCGGGGCAGGACCACCCCAAGGAGCAGGCGCAGGCCGATCAGCTGCACGCGCGGTTCAAGGACGAGACCTCGGACTTCCTCACCTGGCTCAACCTGTGGCGCTACCTGAAGGAGCAGCAGCACGAGCTCTCCTCCTCGGCGTTCCGCAGGCTGTGCAAGCGGGAGTTCCTCCACTACGTACGCGTCCGGGAGTGGCAGGACCTGGAGTCGCAGCTGCGGCAGGTGTGCCGAGAGATGAAGATCGACCTCGGCAAGGGACATCGCGACATCGGTCACGACGAGGCGGAGGACAAAGCCGCCTACGACGCCGACGGCATCCACCAGGCGTTGCTCTCCGGCCTGCTCTCGCACATCGGCGCGTTGGAGGAGCGCGACTCGAAGGCCGACGCTGCCCGGGCTCGGGAGAAGCGGCGACCCGGGCCCCGGGAGTATCTGGGGGCACGGGGAGCGAAGTTCGCGATCTTCCCCGGCTCGACGCTGCACCGGAAGAACCCGCAGTTCGTGATGTCCGCGGAGCTGGTCGAGACCTCGCGCCTCTGGGCCCGGCAGAACGCCTCGATCAAACCCGAGTGGGCCGAGCGACTCGGCCGTGACCTGGTCAAACGCACCTACTCCGAGCCGCACTGGTCGCAGAAGCGCGCCTCGGTGATGGCCCGGGAGAAGGTGACTCTCTACGGGGTCCCGCTGGTGGCTGATCGTCCCGTCGCCTTCGGCAAGATCGATCCCGAGCTCTCGCGTGAGCTCTTCATCCGGCATGCGCTGGTCTACGGCGAGTGGCGCACCAACCACCGTTTCCTCCGTGACAACGCGAAGCTCATGGAGCAGGCCGAGGAGCTCGAGCACCGCGCCCGCCGCCGGGACATCGTCGTCGACGAGCACGCGCTCTTCGACTTCTACGACCGCCGCCTCCCGGCGGACATCGTGTCGGGGGCGCACTTCGACCAGTGGTGGAAGTCTGCGCGGCGGGAGAGCCCCGACCTGCTCACCTTCGACCTGTCGATGCTCACCAACGAGGCCGCGGGAGAGGTCACCGAGAGCGACTTCCCGGCTTCGTGGGACGCGGGTCCGCTGACCTTCGACCTGAGCTACCAGTTCGAGCCGGGGGCGGTCGATGACGGGCTCACGATCGACGTACCTGTCGCCACGCTCAACCGCGTCGGCGCCGACGACTTCTCCTGGCTGGTGCCGGGGTTGCGCGAGGAGCTGGTGACCGCGTTGATCCGGTCCCTGCCCAAGCCCCTGCGGGTCAGTTTCGTGCCGGCCCCCGACAAGGCGCGTGCCTTCCTGAAGGAGACGCCCCCGGGGGAGGAGCCGCTGCTGACCGCGCTGGAACGCTGGGCGCGCTCGACCGCCGGTGTGCACATCCCGCGCGAGGCCTGGGACTGGGACAAGGTGCCCGAACACCTGCGGCCGACCTACCGCGTCGTCGGCGAGGACGGTCGCGAGACGGCTCGCGGCAAGGACCTGGACGCGCTCAAGGCACCGCTGGAGGGTGAGTTCGAGGCCGCGATCGCCGAGGTCGCCGCCTCGGCCGGTCATACCCGCACCGGCGAGACGTCGTGGGTCTTCGGGTCGATCTCCGCGACGGTCACCGAGAAGCGCGCAGGTCACGAGGTCACTGTCTTTCCCTGCCTCTCCGACGAGGGCGCGACGGTCGGTCTCGTCGTCGCCGGATCCGCCGAGGAGGCCGAGGCGCGCCACCGTCTGGGCGTCGTCAGGCTGCTGCTCCTGGCCCTGCCCGACGTCGGCAAGCAGGTCGTCGACGGGCTCTCCACCATGGAGAAGCTCGCCCTGGCCGGTTCCCCCTACCCGAGCGCCGCCGAGCTCGTCGAGGACTGCCGTGCCGCCGTCGTCCGCCAGCTGGTCGATGCCCGCCCGCTGCCGCGGACCGAGGAGGCGTACGCCGCGCTGCTCGCCGCCGCCGGCACGCCGGCCGACCTGGTCGCCGGCGTCCGGGCGGTCCTCGCCGACGTGATGCGGGCGCTCGAGGCGTACCGGGAGACCGACAAGGCCCTCTCCGGCCGGGCCGACATGTTCCAGCTCCCCGCCCTGACCGACATGAAGGACCAGCTCGCCCGGCTGGTGCACCGTGGTTTCGTCGCGGAGGCGGGTGCGCTGCACATCCGGCGGTATCCGACCTATCTGAGGGCCATCGTCGAGCGCCGTCGCAAGCTCGACGCCGACCTGCGTGCCGACCGGGCCACCCACGACCGGATCGCGTCGCTCCAGGACGCCTACCTGCACCAGGTCGAGGCGCTGCCCGAGGGTCGGCCGCCCGGGCCGAGGCTACGACAGGTGCGGTGGATGCTCGAGGAGTACCGCGTCCAGCTCTGGGCCCAGCAGCTCGGCACCGCGGAGAAGGTCTCCGACGCGCGGATCCGCAAGCTGCTCGGCTGACCGACCCGTCCGATCAGGATGCGTCCGGCGGTGACGGTGGCTACGCTCGGAGGGATGCCCAGAGAGTTTCATTCGCCGATGCGTCCCGGGGACGGCTTCTTCGACTCCCTTCTCGGGGGCGACGACCCTGCCCTGGTGCAGGAGGCGGCTGACGCGGCGGCGACGGCGCTCGTGCGCGGTGCGCGGGACAGCGACGACCCGGCGGTCGCCGAGCGGATCCTCCATCTGGCCGAGTCCGAGGGCATCGAGACGATCGCGGAGGTGTGGTCGAGCTCGCCGGCGGAGTCGCTGGCCGGCTGCCTGTGGCGCCTCTATCTGCTCCGCAGCTGGGTCTACGCCGACCCGGTCGGTGCCGCTCGCGAGTTCGAGGCCGGACGGGCGAAGGCCCAGGTCGCGCAGGTCGTGGCCGGAGTCGCGGAGCCTCCGGGCCCGCAGGAGCTCAAGGCGATGGTCGACGAGGTGCTGCGCGGCATCGCGGGCAGCGACTTCGCCGTGGTGCTTCTCCGCGCTGCCGCCTTCTCCCGCGTCATCGCCGCCGGGCGGGCAGCTCTGGACCCGGACGCGGCCGCCAAGGACGTACGCAACGTACTGCAGCTCTCCGAGCAGCTCGAGGCCGCGGGGCACGCCGAGCTGGAGCAGCGGCTCACCTAGTTGCTGCGGAGCCCGAAGCGAGGGGTCCGGCTGAAGCGGAGCCCGAAGCGATGGGTCCGGCTGAAGCGGAGCCCGAAGCGATGGGTCCGGCTGAAGCGGAGCCCGAAGCGATGGGTCCGGCTGAAGCGGAGCCCGAAGCGATGGGTGCTGTAGCCTCCTGCTCGCTTTGATGTGGCTGAGGTTGGCGGCACCGTTACACTGGTCGCCGAACACGTCGGGCTGCGGCAGCCCCGGGTCCCAACTTCAGCCGCTACGAGCGGCCTTGCGCCGTGAGGCGCTCCCGGTCCGGCGTGTTCATCTGGTTTTCGATGTTCCTCGGCCGGGTGGCCAGACGAAGCCACCGACCCAGGAGCCGAAGTGACCGACACCCAGCCCACCTCGCGTGAGGGCGCCATCTCCTACGACCCCGAGATCGGCGACGGCAACGCCGACCCGGGCGAGGTCGTGTGGGGCTGGGTCCCCTACGAGGACGACGAGACCCAGGGCAAGGATCGGCCCGTCCTCGTGATCGGCCAGAAGGCCGGCGTACTCCTCTGCCTGATGCTGACCAGCAAGGACCACGATCGTGACGAGGCCCAGGAGGCCCGGTACGGTCGGCACTGGATGGATGTCGGCACCGGAGGGTGGGACCGCCAGGGCCGACCCTCGGAGGTTCGTCTGGACCGACTGATCCGGATGGATCCCGCCGATGTACGCCGTGAGGGCGATGTGCTGGCCAAAGACATCTTCGATGATGTGATCAAGGCCGCACGCGATCACCTCGCCTGAGGCGGTCCGGAGACCGGCTTCTCAGGAAGTGTCCAGGTACATACCGTAAAGTGAATCGCTGGTAAACCGGGTCTGTGGTTCCATCACAGACCCGGTCCTGGTGTTGAGATGGAGGAAATGGTGCGGCGCACGCGGTTGGCAACGGCGCTTCTGGTGACGGTTCTCTCGGCGTCCCTCGCCGCCTGCGGCGGTGAGCCGGCCTCGAAGCCCTCGCCGAGCACTGCGACGAAGGCGCCGACGAAGGTGAAGCTCGTCTTCGGGGTCTCCGGCCACAAGACGCTGGTCGATACCTACAAGCAGCTGGCCGCCGAATACACCCAAGGCGTCCCCAACGTCACCGTCGAGGTGAAGTCCTGGCCGACCGAAGACCAGCTCACCGCGGCGGTCAACGGCGGCGAGAAGGTCGACGTGGTGCTGACGCCGCGCGCCGACGTCGGGAAGTTCGCCGAGGACAAGCGGATCCAGCCCGTCGACACCCTGCTCGAGGCCCGCAACGTCGACTTCGGTGACAAGTACTCCCGCGAGGCGATGGAGGACTTCTCCGTGGAGCGCCGCCTCGAGTGCATGCCCTACTCCGTCTCACCGCAGGTCGTCTACGTCAACACCGGGCTGATCGACTTCGACGCCATGAAGGAGGAGGGTCTCCCGACCCCCACCGTCCGCGCCGACGGCTCGCTGCGTGGCTGGACCCTCGAACAGTTCGGATCGGCGATGACCTACGCCGCCGAGCACCACAAGGGGGTCCGGGGCACGTATGTCGCGCAGAACCTCTCCGCGCTGATGCCCTGGCTGGCCGGCGCCGGCGCCACGCTCTTCGACGACCCGCTGGCCCCGACGACCACGGCGCTCGGTGACTCGGCCGGTGCCTATGAGGACCTGGTCGAGGTGCTCGCCCAGCCCAACGTGCTGGCCACCGCGAAGGACCTCGGCGGCCGCACCCCGTTCCAGGCCTTCAAGCAGGGCCGCCTGGTCGCGCTTGCCGGTGACCGCTCGCTGGTCTCGGACCTCCGGGCGACCGACGGCATGGAGTGGGACGTGATGCCGATGCCGGGTGGCAACGGCACCACCGGTGACTACGCCGGCCTGTGCATGGGCTCGGAGACCGTCGATCCCGACGCCACCGCCGACTTCCTCACCTACCTCATCTCGACCGAGTCGGTCGTGAAGATGGTCCGCACCGGCCACTTCGTGCCGGTCAACTCCGAGGTCGGCTACGCCCCGGTCTTCACCCAGCCCGAGCGCAACCCCCGGAACGCCCGCATCTTCACCGACACCGTGCGTGACATGCAGGTCCTCCCCGAGGCCACCCAGCTCGCCCAGCTCCAGAAGGTCGCCGCCGTCGCGGTCCGAGGCTCGCTCGCGGTCACCGAGCCCGACCAGGTCGAGGAGTTCGCCGTCCAGATCGACGAGCTCTCCAAGACCGTCTTCCCCCAGCTGACGCCGTCGACCTCGCCGTCCCCCTCCACCTCGCCCAGCTCCTAGCTGCCGGGGCGTCGCGTACGTCGGCTGAGACGTCGGGCGGATGCCACCTCGGCCAGCGCGGGTGACGCTTCGACCGAGGGGGCTGTCGCTTCGTAAGGGGTCAGGACTCGAGGTCTGCGTGCAGGACGGCGTCGGTGAGCAACGGGGCGGTGAGAGCGATCTGCCAGCCGCGCGCGCCGAAGCCGGAGAGGATCTCGATGATGCCGTCGAGCAGGGCGCCGGGGTCACGGGTCTTCGGAGGCGTCCACATCGCGCGACGCAGGAAGTCGGGGGTCAGGAGGTTCTCCGCTGGTAGGTTGCGGGCCTCGGCGAGAGCGTTGACAGACTCTCGCGCCAGCGCGAGGCGCCGGGCGGCGGTGGGGTCCTTGTCGGCCCACGCGCGGGGCGGGGGAGGACCGTCGGCGCGCGGTGAGCGCACCGGAAGCTCGTCCTCGTCCATCGTGAGCGCACGGTTGAGCGCCTTCACCCACGAGGTCACGTAGCGCTCGGCGCCGCGGCCGTGGAAGCCTTTCAGCCCGAGCAGCGCGGCCTTGTCCTGCGGGAGGTCCTGCGCGGCGGCCACGATCGCGGCGTCGGGGATGATCCGGCTCGGGGTGACGTCGCGCTGCTGCGCGATCCGGTCGCGCTCGGTCCACAGCTCACGCACTGCGGCGAGGCCGCGTCGGCCGCGGACGCGGTGCATGCCTGAGGTGCGCCGCCAGGCATCCGTACGCACCGGCGCCTCGAACCCGCGCAGCCAGTCGAACTCCTGCCGTGCCCAGGCGTCCTTTCCCGCACCGACGAGCTCGGCGGCCAGCGCCTCGCGCAGCTCGACGAGGACCTCGACGTCCAGCGCGGCGTACTCCAGCCAGGCGTCCGGCAGCGGCCGGGTCGACCAGTCGGCCGCCGAGTGCTCCTTGAGCATGGTGAAACCGAGCACCGTCTCGACCAGGGTGCCGAGGCCGACCCGCGGATAGCCCAGCAGACGCCCCGCGAGCTCGGTGTCGAACAGCGCGGCCGGATGCAGGCCGAGGTCGCTGAGACACGGGAGGTCCTGGGTGGCGGCGTGCAGGATCCATTCGGTGCCCTCGAGCGCCTCGACGAGCGGCTGCATCGTGGTCAGCTCGATCGGGTCGATCAGCCAGATCCCCGAACCCTCGCGGCGCAGCTGGATCAGGTAGGCGCGGTTGGAGTAGCGGTAGCCGGAAGCACGCTCGGCGTCGATCCCGACCGGACCGGTCCCGGCGGCGATGGCCGCTGCGGCCTTGACCAGACCCTCGTCGGTGTCGGTCACCGGAGGCAGTCCGTCACGCAGGGTCAGCAGTGGCGCCGGAGCAGCATCTTCTGGTGTGTCCGGCCCCGTATCGGCCTCGGTGTTCTCTTCGATCACGCCGCCACCTCCGTAGCGCAGGCGCCAGTATACGGACGTGGTGACGCGATGGTCCTGGCGGTCGCTCGCTGACGCTCGCTCACGCGCCTCGCTGCCCCCGCCGGCTCGGCATGACGGTGACGCCCTCCGGCACCGGAGGAAGTCCCGCAGCCGTGCAGAGCAGCTCGCCCCACGCCTCGGTGTGCGGTCGCAGATCCAGCTCGCCGGACGGCGCACCCACCGGGGTCCAGGAAGCGCGGATCTCGATCTGCGCGGTGCCGTCCTCGTCGGCCATCCCGCCGTAGGACTCGGTGGCGACGCGGGTCACCGTGCCGGCAGCGGCGACGTGCTCGGCACCGTGACCGGACAGCGCGTCGAGCAGCCAGGACCAGCCGACCTCGCCCAGCAGCGGGTCGCTGATGTGCTCGACGTCGATGTCGGCCCGCGCGTAGGCCACCAGCCGGAACGTGCCGGGCAGTCCGTGCACCGTGCCCCATGCGTCGTTGCCGTCCGGGTCGTGCAGCAGGATCAGCCGTCCGGTCGCCACGTCGACGTCGCCGACGGTCACATCGGCCGACAGCGCCGCGGCGTACGGAGCGATCCGCTGCGGCGCCGGCATCTCCTCGGCCAGCACCTCGTGCCGGAAGGTCGCGGCGCGCATCCCCTCCGCGGCGGACCGGAACACGGCAGGACCGTTCTCCGGCCCCGCGGCGGGACGCGACTCTCCACGGACGACCATGTGAACAGGGTATGTCTTCTGCGCGATTCGCGATGTGCGTACACGCCGCACCGGATGGGACCATTGCCCGGTGGCCGCTGTACACATTCCTGGAAACACCGCTGACGCGCTCGCTTCCTCCCCGTTCCTGCAGGCGCTCGCCGGGCAGAAGCCGAGCCGTACGCCGGTGTGGTTCATGCGTCAGGCCGGCCGCTCGCTGCCCGAGTATCTGAAGGTCCGCGAGGGCATCGGCATGCTCGAGTCCTGCCAGAACGCCGAGCTGATCACCGAGATCACCCTCCAGCCCGTACGCCGCTACGGGGTCGACGCGGCCATCTTCTTCTCCGACATCGTGCTGCCGTTGAAGGCGGTCGGGGTCGACCTCGAGATCAAGCCCGGTGTGGGCCCCGTGGTAGCCGCCCCGGTGCGCACCATGGCCGACGTCGAGGCGATCCCGGACCTGACTCCGGAGCACGTCCCCTACATCACCGAGGCCGTCCACAACCTCACCGGCGAGCTGGCCGGCGTCAACGGCGGCACCCCGCTGATCGGCTTTGCCGGCGCCCCGTTCACGGTGGCCTCCTACCTGATCGAGGGCGGCCCCTCGAAGGAGTACGCCAAGACCAAGGCGCTCATGTTCGGTGCTCCCGACGTGTGGGACGCCCTGATGCGCAAGATCGCCGGGATCTCCGGCGCGTTCCTGGAGGTCCAGGTCCGCGCGGGTGCCTCCGCGGTGCAGCTCTTCGACTCCTGGGCCGGCGCCTGCACACCCGCCGACTACGAGCGCCACGTGCTGCCCTACTCCACCCAGGTGATGGCCCGGATCGGTGAGCTCGGCGTCCCGCGGATCCACTTCGGTGTCAACTCCGCCATGCTCCTGCCGCTGATGGGCAGCGCGGGTGCCGAGGTCGTCGGTGTCGACTGGCGCACCCCGCTGGACTGGGCGATCGGTCAGCTCGGCGACGGCTTCGGTGTCCAGGGCAACCTCGATCCCGCCCTCGTCTTCGCGCCCACCGAGGTGATGCTCGAGCAGGCCGGGAAGATCATCGAGGCCGGCCGGCAGGCCAAGGGTCACGTCTTCAACCTCGGCCACGGCGTCATCCCGAGCACCGACCCCGACCAGCTCGCCCGGCTGACGGAGTTCGTGCAGAGCTACGAGCCGGCCGCGGGCTGAGCTCGGGCAGCCGTCTCGACGAGCAGGTCGAGCAGGCTGCGCGCCCCCGAGGTGGTACGCGCGGTGTGCCGTCGCACCGCGACCATCGTCACCCGGGAGCGATCCCCGGCGAGGGGTCGCACGGTGATGTGCCCGCCGGTCTCGCGCGGGTCGCCGACGACGCTGTAGTCGGGCAGCAGGGTGAGCCCGAGGCCCTCGCCGACCATCATCTTGCCCATCTCGGCGCCGTCGGTGGCATGCCAGTGACGGGGGAGGTCGCGACCGAAGACGCGATGGGCGAAGCGGTACATCAGGTAGCCCGCGCGCATGCCGACGAACGGCTCCTCGCGGAGCTCCTCGACGCTGATCTCGTCACGGGCGGCGAGCGGGTGGCCGGCAGGTAGCACGACGACCGGCCGCCCGTGGAGGAGCGCGGTGCCCTCGACCGTCGGTGGCAGGTCGTCGCCGTCGAGCAGGTTGACCAGGCCGATGTCGGTGGTGCCCTCGGTCAGGGCCAGGTAGATGTCCTCCTGCACCATGGTGCGCACCTCGACGCTCGTGCGCGGATGCTCGTCGCTGAAGTGGCGCAGGGTCGGGAGAAGCACGGTCGAGGTGCCCGCGTGGACGGTGCCGACCCGGACCGAGCTGATTCCCGCATGCTGGTCGCCGGCGGCCAGGCGGAGCCGGTCGACCGCTTCGAGCACGTCGGACATGGAGTGCAGCAGATCCTGGCCCTCACGGCTGATCCGGGCGCCTGCCCGGCGCCGGTCGAGCAGCGTCACGCCCAGCTCGCGCTCGAGCTTGGTGATCGCCTCGCTCAGGGCGGGCTGGGAGATGTGGAGCTGCTCGCTCGCGCGGCGCAGGGAGCCGTGCTGCGTCACGGCCGCGATGTACTCCAGCTGCTCGATCCTCATGTCGCTCCCTTGGGGGTGATCGGTCATCCCGAGCGGGTGATCGGTGATCGCTGGCGTCCATCCGGCGCCCGCACGTCAATTCTCTACTAATTTAGTCGACTAAGGATGCAAGGTTTCACGACACAAGACTGAGAGGGCGCGAATGACCACAGAGGCTGTACGCAACGCCGCGGAGTTCGGTGCGGCACCCACGACCCCCGCGGGATGGGTCGACCGGGCGCGGGAGGTGGCCACGCGTCTCTCCGTGGACGCCGTCGCGCGCGACCGGGCGAACCAGGTCCCGACGTACGAGGTGAACCTGCTCAAGCAGAGCGGCCTGGTCACCCTGCTCGGGCCCGTCGAGCACGGCGGCGCCGGCCAGGACTGGACGACCGCGCTGCGCGTCGTCCGGGCGGTCGCCGCGGGGGACGGCTCGATCGGGCAGCTGCTCGGCTACCACTACCTCTGGGCCTGGGCGGCGCGACTGGTCGGCACTCCGGAGCAGATCGCCGCCGTCGAGCAGCTCTACACCGAGAACAACTTCTTCTTCGGTGGCGCGGTCAACCCCCGCGACGACGACCTGGTGATCGAGGTCGACGGCGACGAGCTCGTCTTCACCGGTCGCAAGTCGTTCTCGACCGGCGGGCGGATCTCCGACCTGACCGTGCTCGAGGGCGTCATCGAGGGCACCCAGAAGCATGTCTTCGCGATCGTCCCGACCCAGCAGGAGGCCATCGTCTTCGCCGGCGACTGGGACAACCTCGGCCAGCGGCTCACCGAGTCCGGTGCGGTCGAGATCAACGGCGTGCGGGTCCCGTGGGAGGCCGCGGCCGGCTACGTGAAGCAGGCCGACGGCTCGTTCGAGTTCCAGCCGCGGGTCTACAACACGCTCAACGTCCCGCTCATCCAGATCATCTTCGCCAACTTCTACATCGGGATCGCCGAGGGTGCGCTGAAGACCGCGGCGACCTACACCCGCGACACGACCCGGGCGTGGCCCTACGCCGGCGACGTCAAGGAGAGCGCGAGCGAGGAGTTCTACATCCAGGAGACCTACGGCGACCTCACCTCCAAGCTGTGGGCGGCCGAGGCGCTGGTCGAGCGTGCCGCGACCCTGATCGAGGCCATCAACTCCCACGCCGACGACGTCACCGAGCAGGAGCGCGGCGAGGCCGCGGTCGTGATCGCTGCCGCGAAGCAGGTCGCGATCGACGTCGGCCTGGAGATCGGCACCAAGGTCTACGACCTCACCGGTGCCCGGGCGACCTCCAACAAGGTCGGTCTGGACATCGCGTGGCGCAACATCCGGACGCACTCGCTGCACGACCCGGTGGCGCACAAGCGGGCCGAGGTCGGGCGCTACGCGCTGCTCGGCGAGATCCCGGCTCCGACCTGGTACACGTGAGGAGGCGGCGTTGACGACGCTCGACAACACCTTCCTGACCCGGCCGACCATCCGGACCGAGCGGCTCGACAAGCTGCGCGCCCGCTTCGCCCCGATCTTCGAGGAGATCGCCGCGGGCGCCCTCGAGCGCGAGCTGTCCGGAGAGCTGCCGACCGAAGCCGTCGACCGGCTCAAGCGGGCCGGCTTCGGCGCGGTCCGGGTCCCTGAGGAGTTCGGTGGCGCGGGCGCGACCCTTCCGGAGCTCACGCAGCTGTGGATCGACCTGGTCGCGGCCGACGCCAACCTCGCCCAGGCGCTGCGCGGGCACTTCGCCTTCGCCGAGGACCGGCTCTGGCACCACCACGCCGGGACGGGTCAGGAGACCTGGTTCGAGCGCTTCGTGTCCGGTGAGATCGCCGGGAACGCCTGGTCCGAGGTGGGTTCGACGACCATCGACACCCAGCAGACCGTGCTCACGAAGCGGTCGGACGGGACGTACGTCCTGAATGGGTCGAAGTACTACACGACCGGGACGATCTTCGCGGAGTGGGCCGACGTCTACGCCCTGCTGGACGAGGCTCCTGTTGATGGGGCACGGCCCGAGGGCGAGAAGCAGTTCGTCATCGCGGTCACCGACACCCGGGAGAACGGCGTCACCACGACCGACGACTGGGCGGGCTTCGGCCAGCTCGGCACCGGGTCGGGAACGACGACGTTCGAGAACGTCACCGTCCGGGCCGAGAACGTGCTCCCGTTCGGGCAGCGCTATCCCTACCAGACCGCGCTCTACCAGTTGAACCTGCTGGCGACGCTGGCCGGCATCGCCAGAGCGGCCACCGCGGACACGGTCGAGGCGGTGCGGGCGCGGGAGCGCAACTACTCCCACGCCAACGCCGCGCGGGTGCGCGACGACCCGCAGGTGCTGGCGCGTGTGGGTGAGATCGCCTCGGCGGCGTACGTCGTGGAGGCGGCGACCATCCGCACCGCGACCGCGCTGCAGGAGAACGCCGATCTGGCCGGCTCGGGGGACGAGGCGGCGATCGCGGCGGCCAACGAGCTCGCCGAGCTCGAGTCCTCGGCGGCCCAGGTCGTCCTGACCGAACAGGTGCTCACCGCGGTGACGAACCTGTTCGACACGCTCGGCGCCTCGGGCACGGAGCGCGAGCGTGGGTTGGACCGGCACTGGCGCAACGCCCGCACGGTCTCCTCGCACAACCCGCGCATCCTCAAGGCGAAGGTCGTCGGTGCGCACCTGGTGAACGGCACTCCGCCGCCGTATGCCTGGGCGATCGGCACCACCTCTCGCCCTGCCGCCAGGTGATAGGCGGCGCCTGTCACGGGATCGGAGCCACCGATCAGCACGGCCGGTGGTCCACATCGGGAGATCCGGTCCCGTTCCCCACCTAAAAAAATAAGTTTAATAGACATTAGCGATCCAAGGAGACCAGCATGACTTCACCGGCAACCGAGCCCCTGAAGTTCGCCTACTGGGTGCCCAACGTCAGCGGCGGCCTGGTGGTGAGCAAGATCGAGCAGCGCACCGACTGGAGCTACGACTACAACAAGTTGCTCGCGCAGCTGGCCGAGAAGAACGGCTTCGAGTACGCCCTCTCCCAGGTTCGCTACATCGCCTCCTACGGCGCGGCCTACCAGCACGAGTCGACCTCGTTCTCCCTCGCGCTGCTCCTGGCGACCGAGCGGCTGAAGGTGATCGCCGCCGTCCACCCGGGGCTCTGGCAGCCCGGCGTGCTCGCCAAGTGGCTGGCCACCGCCGACCACCTCTCCGGCGGCCGCGCGGCCGTCAACGTCGTCTCCGGCTGGTTCAAGGACGAGTTCACCAAGCTCGGCGAGCCGTGGCTCGAGCACGGCGAGCGCTACCGCCGGTCGGAGGAGTTCATCCGCTACCTGCGCGAGATCTGGACGAGCGACGCCGCCGAGCTCAACGGCGACTTCTACCGTCTGCACGACTTCGACCTGAAGCCGAAGCCGCTGGCCAGCGAGGGCCGGCCGCACCCGGAGATCTTCCAGGGCGGCAACTCCTCCGACGCCAAGGCGATGGCCGGCCGCGTCTCGGACTGGTACTTCGCCAACGGCAACACCCCTGAGGGCCTGGCCGCGCAGATCCAGGACGTCAACGCCGTCGCCGAGCCGCTGGGCCGCCGGGTCCGGTTCGGCATCAACGGCTTCATCGTCGCCCGCGACACCGAGAAGGAGGCCCGCGAGACCCTCAGGGAGATCATCGACAAGGCCGACCGCGAGGCTGTCGAGGGCTTCGGCTCAGCGGTCAAGCAGGCCGGGCAGTCGACCGGCGACAAGACCGGGATGTGGCAGGACTCCACCTTCGAGGACCTGGTGCAGTACAACGACGGCTTCCGGACCGGGCTGATCGGCACGCCCGAGCAGGTCGCCGAGCGGATCGTGGAGCTCAAGCGGGCCGGTGCCGACCTGATCCTCGGCGGTTTCCTGCACTACCTCGAGGACGTGGAGTACTTCGGTCAGCGCGTGCTTCCGCTCGTGCGCGAGCTCGAGGCCCAGCAGCTGGAGCCCGTGGCTTGAGCCCGACGGAGATCGCCCGGCTCGACGCCGAGACCGCGCCCCTGGTCGCCCGACGGATCGCCGAGGAGCTCGCGCTCGGCGACGGTGCCCGCGACCGGGACCGGGCGCTGCCCCACGACCAGGTCAAGACGTACGCCGCCGCCGGGCTCGGTGCGCTCACCGTCCCGCTCGAGTTCGGCGGTCCCGCGCTCCCGGCGACGACCGTGGCGGAGGTGTTCCGGCTGGTCTCGTGGGGTGATCCCAACGTCGGCCAGGTGCCGCACAGCCACTTCGCCATGCTCAATGGGCTCCGTCTCAACCAGCTGCGGCTGAACGGCAGCCGCGAAGCGGCTCAGCGGATCTACAGCGAGGTGCGGGCCGGGGCGCTGGTCGCCAACGCGCAGTCGGAGTTCGGCACCAAGCACGTGCGGGACATCCGGACGACGCTCACCCCTGCCCGGGAGGACGGCGAGTGGCTGCTGAACGGCGAGAAGTTCTACTGCACCGGCTCGCTCTTCGCCGACTACCTCGCCGTCCTCGCCCGGCGTGACGTCGACGGGCCGCTCCACGTGGCGTGGGTCCGCACCGAGACCCCGGGCGTCGAGATCATCGACGACTGGGACGCCGTCGGGCAGCGTACGACCGGGTCCGGGACGGTGCGCCTCACCGACGTCGTGGTTCCGGACGAGTGGATCACCCCGTTCGCGGTCACGTTCGACGTGCCGACGACCTACGGTGCCTTCGCGCAGCTGCTGCACGCGGCCATCGACGCGGGGATCGCCCGGCGCGCGCTGGACGAGGCCTCCCGGTTCGTGTGCACGAGGTCCCGCCCCTACGCCGACGCCGTCGCGCTGGCCGGTGCCGAGACCGCCGCACAGGACCCGCTGGTCGTCCGGGCCTTCGGTGAGATGGAGCTGGCCGTACGCAGCGCCGAGGCGCTCCTCGCCGAGGCCGGGCGACGCGTGGACGAGGCCGACGCGGACCTCACCGAGAGCTCGGCCGCAGAGGCGAGCCTCGCCGTGGCGGCCGCCCGGGCGTCGACCGCCGAGGTCTCGGTCGACGTCACCAGCAGGCTGCTCGAGGTCTCCGGTGCCCGGTCGGCTCTGAGGGCCGCCAACCTCGACCGGCACTGGCGCAACGCGCGCACCCACACCCTCCACGACCCGGCCGCCTGGAAGGTCCAGCACCTCGGACGCTGGGCCGTCGACGGCACCCGGCCGCCGCGGCACGGCCAGATCTGACATCCCTACGTCCCCCACGCGAAAGGCAGATGATGAGCGCCCTCAAGTTCCACTGGTTCCTCCCGACCAACGGCGGCGACGGCCGTCACGTGATCGGTGGCGGGCACGGCGTCAGCGCGCTGGCGGCCGGCCGTCCCGCGACGGTGCCCTACCTCGGCCAGATCGCCCGCAGCGCCGAGCAGCTCGGCTTCGAGGCGGCGCTGACGCCGACCGGGGCGTGGTGCGAGGACGCCTGGGTGACGACCGCGATGCTCAGCTCCCTCTCGGAGCGGCTGAAGTTCCTGGTCGCCTTCCGGCCCGACTCGGTCTCGCCCTACCTGGCCGCGCAGATGGCGAGCACCTTCCAGAACCTGTCCGATCGGCGGTTGCTGCTCAACGTCGTCACCGGCGGCGAGGACCACGAGCAGCGGATGTACGGCGACTTCCTCGCCAAGGACGCGCGATATGAGCGCTGCGGAGAGTTCCTGCACATCGTCCGCCGGCTCTGGGCGGGGGAGACGGTGACCTTCTCCGGCGCGCATCTCTCGGTCGAGAACGCCCGGCTCGAGCAGCGGCCGACGCCGGTCCCGGACGTCTACTTCGGAGGCTCCTCGCCGGCCGCGCTGGAGGTCGCCGCCGAGCATGCCGACGTCTATTTGACCTGGGGCGAGCCGCCGGCGGCGGTCGCCGAGAAGATCGCTCGCGTTCAGAAGCTGGCCGCCGACCGTGGGCGCGAGCTCCGCTTCGGGATCCGACTGCACTCGATCGCCCGGGACACCTCCGGGGCCGCCTGGGCGGAGGCCGGCCGGCTGCTGGAGAACATCTCCGACGAGGACATCGAGCGTGTCCAGGCCGGGCTCTCCCGCAGCGTCTCGGAGGGCCAGCGGCGGATGCTGGAGCTCAACCGGGGCTCACGCGACGGGCTCGAGATCCACCCCAACCTGTGGGCCGGCATCGGGCTGGTCCGCGGTGGCGCCGGCACTGCGCTGGTCGGCTCCTACACCGAGATCGCCGACCTGATCGAGGCCTACCACGCCGTCGGGATCACCGAGTTCGTACTGTCCGGCTACCCGCACCTGGAGGAGTCCTACTGGTTCGGCGAGGGCGTCCTGCCCGAGCTCGCTCGCCGGGGCCTGTGGTCCCACCCCGCCCCGGTCGTCGGCCGAGAGGCAGCGGTTCCGTTCGGAGCCCGGCGATGAGCCAGGTGGCCGGTCTGGCTTCAACCGACCCGACCGTCGAGGAGGTCTCCGGGGCAGAGCCCGCCGGGCGGGCCGTCTCGGTGCGCAGGAGCGTGCTGGCGCCGCGTACGCTCAAGATCCTGCGCTCGCTCAGCCCGGTGTTCGTGCTGGCGGTGTGGCAGCTGCTCTCGTCGCTCGGGATCCTCGACGAGCGCACGCTGGCTTCGCCGGCGCAGCTGGCCGGCACCGCCTGGGAGCTGCTCGGCAGCGGGCAGCTGCAGGAGGCGATCGCCGTCTCCGCGCGCCGTGCCGCTCTCGGCTTCCTGCTCGGAGCGCTGATCGCGTTCGTGCTCGGCGGGATCGTCGGGCTGAGTGCCCTGGGTGACGCCCTGGTCGACCCGTTGGTGCAGATGCTGCGGACCCTGCCGCTGTTCGGGCTGGTGCCGCTGTTCATCATCTGGTTCGGGATCAAGGAGGAGCCCAAGATCTACCTGGTCGCGCTCTTCGTGATCGTGCCGCTCTACCTCAACCTGGTCGCGGCCCTGCGCGGTGTCGACCCGGATCTCGCCGAGGTGGCCGGGGCACTGCGGCTCACCTGGTCCGAGCGCCTACGCCACCTGTACCTGCCGGCGGTCACACCCGGCCTGCTGGTCGGGCTGCGGCAGGCACTCGGCATGGCCTGGATCGCGCTGATCGTGGCCGAGCAGGTCAACGCCGGCGCCGGTCTCGGGTTTCTGATCAACAACGCGCGCGACTTCTTGCAGACCGACGTGATCGTGGTCGGCCTGCTCTGCTACGCCGCGCTCGGCCTGGTCACCGACTGGGCCGTACGACTGCTCGAGCGCCGCGCTCTGCGCTGGCGCGACGAAGGGAGAGGCGCATGAGCGAGCGTCAGCGAGCGACCATAAACCTCAGGCCGCCGCTTCCGTATTCTTCGCCATCCGCGACGGAGGCGGCGGCATGAGCGTCGTTGCCTCGCTGGCGCGGGTGCACCGCGCCTTCGGTGAGCACGAGGTGCTCGCCGGAATCGATCTGGAGATCCGCTCCGGAGAGTTCGTGGCCCTGTTGGGTCGCTCCGGCAGCGGCAAGTCCACCCTGCTGCGCATCGTCGGCGGCCTCGACACCGGCGCCACCGGGACGGTGGTCACCGGCACCGCCCCGGCGGTCGTCTTCCAGGACCCGCGGCTGTTCCCGTGGCGTACGGTCCTCGACAACGTCTCCCTGGGGCTGAGGGGGGCCGGTGCTGCCGCTCACGCCCGGCAGATGCTCGCCGAGGTCGGTCTGGAGGGGCGCGAGAAGGCGTGGCCGCGCCAGCTCTCCGGCGGCCAGCGCCAACGGGTGGCTCTGGCCCGTGCGCTGGTGCGCGAGCCCGACCTGCTCCTCCTCGACGAGCCGTTCAGTGCGCTGGACGCTCTCACCCGGATCGCCGCCCAGGACCTC
This sequence comes from Nocardioides sp. NPDC057767, assembly GCF_042798275.1. NCBI lineage: Bacteria > Bacillati > Actinomycetota > Actinomycetes > Propionibacteriales > Nocardioidaceae > Nocardioides > Nocardioides sp. NPDC057767. Next base: position 84,757 of record NZ_JBHVKJ010000002.1, read on the forward strand.
GTACGCCGCCTGGTCGACGCCCACCGCCCGGCCGTCCTGATGGTCACCCATGACGTCGAGGAGGCGCTCCTGCTCGCCGACCGGGTGATCCTCGTCGACGAGGGCGCCATCGTCCATGACGAGCAGATCGCGTTGCCGCACCCGCGTCGACGCGACCACCCCGAGATCGTCGAGCGCCGAGCGGCGCTGCTGACGCTCCTGGGTGTGGTCGACCAGGCCGCTTGACCCCCTCCCGACCGACAGACAGAAGGCATCGAAATCATGTCCCCACACAGCATCCTGACGCGTCTCCTCGTGGCCCCGGCCGCGCTCGCCCTTCTCGGCAGTGCACTGGTCGCCTGCGGCTCGTCCGGCGCAGGAAGCGCGGACAAGCCGGTCCTACGGGTCGGCGTCCAGAAGGACGGCATCCGCTCCGTGCTCACCCAGGCCGGTCTTCTGGAGGACTTGCCCTACGAGATCGAGTGGTCGGAGTTCACCGCCGGGCCGCCGATCATCGAGGCCGCCGCCGCCGACCAGATCGACGTGGCCTGGGTCGGCTCGGCGCCGCCGATCTTCGGTGCCGCGGCCGGCGCCGCCTTCAAGGTCGTCGCCACCGTCGAGGAGCAGGACGAGAAGACCGACTCGATCCTGGTGCCGAAGGGGTCGGACATCAAGTCCTCAGCCGACCTGAAGGGGAAGAGGATCGCCGTCGGCAAGGGCACCTCCGCCCACGGCCACCTGCTGCTGGCGCTGAAGTCGGCCGGCCTGACCCTCGATGACGTCGATCCGCAGTACCTCCAGCCCGCCGAGGGGCTGGCGGCGTTCCAGGCCGGCGAGGTCGACGCCTGGTCGATCTGGGACCCGTTCGTCACTCAGGCCGTCGAGGAGGAAGGTGCCGTCGACATCACGGCGGACGAGGGCGGCACCACCGACCCGTACCTCGCCTTCGAGATCGCCTCGGCGGCCTCGCTGGAGGAGTCCGACACCCGCGAGTCGATCGAGCACTTCGTCGGCCTGGTCAGGGACGGCTTCGAGTGGGCACAGCAGAACCCCGACAAGTGGGGCGAGGGCTGGGCCTCGGAGTCAGGGCTCCGGGTCTCGACGACCAGCGAGGTGGCGGCGAAGAAGGCCTCCGTGGTCGGCCCGGTGACCGAGGAGCACATCGCCTCTGAGCAGCAGCTGGCCGATGCCTTCTTCGAGGCGGGCGAGATCCCCGAGAAGGTCGAGTTCACGTCGGTCGTCGAGCCCGGGCTCATCGAGTAGATGATATCGCGACGAGAGGACGAGAGATGACGCACGTACCGCCGCTGACGACCAACCAGGATCTGGATCCGCAGGCACTGCGGAAGGCGTTCGGGGTCTTTCCGACCGGCGTGGTCGCGGTCGCGGCCCTGGTCGACGGCAAGCCGATCGGCCTGGCTGCCTCCTCGTTCACCTCGGTGTCCCTGGACCCGCCGCTGGTCTCGTTCTCGGTGGCCCGGACCTCGAAGACCTGGCCCGACCTGCGCCGTTCCTCGCACCTGGGCGTCACTGTGCTCGCCGAGCACCACGGCGAGGTCTGCCGACAGCTCGCCGGTCCGGTCGGCTCCCGCTTCGACGGCCTGGTCGTCAGCGAGACCGTCGACGGCGCGCTGACCTTGGACGAGGGCCTCGCCCGGTTCGACTGCACCGTCTACCGCGAGGTCGAGGCCGGCGACCACATCGTCGTACTCCTTCAGCTCCACGCCGCCGACCACGGCGCCGGCCGACCCCTGGTCTTCCACCGCTCCAACTTCGGCCGGCTCGCCGGGTGAGGTTGTCCAGCGGGAAAATTCCCGCCATGGCGGGGTTCTGCACCCGCAGTGCCGTGCCTGGCTGAGGACGGCCGTACGCCGCACCCAGATGTCGCTGTCGTCGGCCCACTCCGCGACGACTGGCGTGGCCCGGTCGCGGCCAACCACGCCGTCTCGTCCAGAGGGTGTGCCTGGAAACAGTCGCGCGTCAGCCGTTTCATCACCGGTGATGCGATCCCGTGGAACGGCCTGTCCGACTTCATGTAGGCCTGCATCTGCGGTGCCAGCCCGGGATCCGCGGCCTCTGCCATCCGCTCGTGCAGGTCGCGGACCAAGGCATCGCCGGGATCGGACATGGGCCTGATCGTACGAAATGTCCACGGTCGTTACGGATGGGGCGTTTGAGGCGCCTCATCTGTCACATGCGAAACCATCGTGTGCGCTACCTGACTCAGGATCTGCTCAGCGCAGAGTGAAAGACTGACCCGGTGCGAGTGATCGTCGTAGGGGCAGGCATCGCCGGGCTGACAGCAGCGCGTGATCTGTCGTCGAAAGGACACCGGGTCACGGTGCTGGAGGCCTCGGACCGGGTCGGCGGGAAGATCCGCGGGGAGTCGGTCGCCGGGCAGCTGGTCGACGTCGGTGCCGAGGCGATGCTCAACCGCCGGCCGGAGGGCGTATCCCTCGCCCGTGAGCTCGGGCTCGAGATCGTGCACCCGACCGACGCGAAGTCCGCGATCTGGTCGCGCGGCGCGCTGCGGCCGATCCCACGCTCGATCATGGGCGTACCTCTCGACCTCCCCGCGCTGGAGTCGGCCGGTCTCCTCTCCGAGGAGACCCTGGAGGTCGTACGCCGCGAACCCACGCTCCCACCTGCGAAGACGGACGAGGACATCTCCGTCGGTGACTTCATCGCCTCGCGGTTCGGCGACGAGACCGCCGACCGGCTCGCGGACCCGTTGCTCGCCGGGGTCTACGCCGGCCACGCCCGGGCGATCTCGGTGAAGGCGGCCGCGCCGCAGCTGTTCATGCTCGCCGAGAAGGGGTCGCTGCTGGAGGCCGCCGCGGCGCTGCCTGCCTCCGACGTGCCGGTCTTCGCCGGGATCGACGGCGGCATGTCCCGGCTGCCCGAGACCCTCGCCGAGAGCCTCGACATCCGGCTCGACACCCCGGTCGACACCGTCACCCGGACCCCGCAGGGCTTCCTGATCGAGATCGGCGGCGAGGTCGAGGCGGCCGACGCCGTCGTGATCGCCACCCCCGCTCCGGTGGCCGCGAGACTGCTCCGCTCGACCGCCCCGTCGGTCGCCCGTGAGCTCTCCGGGATCGAGACCGCGAGCGTCGCGGTGGTGACCTTCGCCTTCCCCGAGCTTCCCGCGGAGCTGGCCGGAAGGTCCGGGTTCCTCGTCCCGCCGGTCGAGGAGTGCGCGATCAAGGCGTCCACCTTCTCGTTCGCCAAGTGGGCGTGGGTGGGGGAGCGCGGCAACTACCTGCGTACCTCCATCGGACGCCACGGCGAGCCGCCCTCGGACGACGACGACCGCCTGGTCGCCGACTCCCTCGCGGCCCTGGCCGACATCGCCGGGATCACCGCGAAGCCGACCGACGTGCACGTCCAGCGCTGGACCGACGCGCTCCCGCAGTACCCGGTCGGTCACCTCGACCGGGTCGCCCGGATCCGCCAAGGGCTCCGCGGCGTGCCCGGTCTGGCCCTCGCCGGAGCCTCCTACGACGGCGTCGGCATTCCTGCCACCATCGGCTCGGCTCACCGGGCAGCGGCCGAGATCGGCTGAATGCTCACCGAGATGACTCGGCGAGCGCTCACCGACTTCCTGGAACTCCGCGAAGTCAGTGACCGCTGACCGAGTCACCTCGGTCGACATCCCGCAGGAACTCGATGATCCCCGCGAGCGCCTCGGGCGCGGCCGGGGCGACCCCGGGCAGCGACATGAACCCGTGGAACGCGGTGTCGTAGTCGACCAGCGAGACGGGCGATCCGGCGGCACGCAGCGCCTCCGCATACCGAGTCCCGTGGTCGCGGATCGGGTCGTGTAGCGCGGTGATGATGTGCGCCGGCGGCAGGTCGGCGTGCGAGGTGGCACGCAGGGGGGAGGCCTGCCAGGACTCGTCGCCGTAGCGTTCGCCCATGTAGAGGTGGCCGAAGGTGTGCATCTGCGTCGAGGTCAGCACCGGCCCGTTGGAGTTGGCGGCCTCGGAGGGGAACTTCTCGTACATCTCCACCGCCGGGTAGATCAGCACCTGAGCCCGCACCGTGGGTCCGCCCGCATCGCGGGCCATCAAGGACACCACTGCCGCCAGGTTGCCGCCGGCACTGTCACCCATCACGGCGATCCGCGACGGGTCGCCGCCCAGGTCGGCAGCATTCTTCGCCACCCATTCCAGGGCAGACCAGGCGTCCTCGACGGCAGCCGGGAACGGATGCTCGGGGGCCAGCCGGTAGGCCGGCGCGATCACGATCGACCCGGTCTCCGCGGCCACGTGCGAGGAGACCCACGCGCTCTGCTCCGGCGTCCCGAGACACCAGCCGCCACCGTGGTAGTTGATGACGACCGGTGCCGCCTCGCCGACGCCAGGAGGCGTGTAGATCGCGAAGCGGCGCCCGTCGACGTACGTCTCCTTGACCTCGACGTCCGCGGGGCGGCCGAAGAGAAGCGCGGTGACCGGTCCGGTGCGGAACCCCTCGCGCTGGGCCCGCAGGGCGATCATCTCCTCGGCGTTCAGCGGTGTCTTGACCAGGCGCTCCTGGAGGAAGGCGAAGATGCGGGTACGCAGCGGCAGCATGCGCTCACCATAGAGCCCGGTGGGAAACCGGTGACCGGCCGTGGCGCAAAATGGGGGCATGACCGACCCGCAGGCCGACATCAAGTCCAACGCAGCCAAGATCAACGAGCTCAACGCGACCATCCGCTACACGATGTGGTCGGTCTTCTCGCTGGAGGAGACCCTCGGCGACGCCGATCGGAAGGCCGAGGCGGTCGAGGTCGAGGAGCTCTTCGCCGCCTTCGCCGAGGAGGACATCGTGGTGCGTGGCACCTACGACGTGGCCGGCCTGCGCGCCGACGCCGACGTGATGTTCTGGCTCCACGCCGACTCCTCCGACAAGCTCCAGTCGGCCTACCACCGCCTGCGCCGCACCGCCTTCGGCGGCCGCCTGGTGCCGGTCTGGTCGCAGATGGCCCTGCACCGCCCGGCCGAGTTCAACCGGAGCCACCTGCCTGCTTTCCTCGCCGACGAGCGCACCCACGACTACGTCGCGGTCTACCCGTTCATCCGTTCCTACGAGTGGTACCTCCTCGACGACAAGGAGCGCCGCCGCCTCCTCGCCGAGCACGGCCAGATGGCGCGCGACTACCCCGACGTGCGGGCCAACACGGTCCCGTCCTTCGCGCTCGGAGACTACGAGTGGATGCTGGCCTTCGAGGCCGACGACCTCTCCCGAATCGTCGACCTGATGCGTCACCTCCGCGGCTCCGAGACCCGTCGCCACGTGCGCGAGGAGGTGCCGTTCTACACCGGTGCCCGCGTCGACGTCGCCGACCTCCTGGAGCGCCTTCCCTGACCGCTCGGCCGGGTCCCGGAAATTCGCTGTCGGCCTCCGTACGTCTCCACTAGCCTCATCCGTCGCGGTGGCTCGTGCTCGGGGTCGATTGCCGATCCCGCCATGGTCGCCTGATCTCCAAACGACCGCGGGAGGGCAGAAGTGTGGGGATGACGATCCCGGGAGAGCTCGATTTCGTACTCGACCTGCTCGGCTACGAGTGGCCGAACGTCGACGAGGACGCGGTCCGTGACGCCGCGCAGCTGCTGCGCGGGCTCGAGTCCGACCTGCGGGGCACCCTCGACGACCTGCAGGTCCGGGTCAACGAGCTCGGAGACGGAGCCAAGGCCCAGTCGACGAATGCGCTGATCAGGGCGTGGACCGAGAACCGTACGGCCAACATGGATGCGGTGCTCGACGCGCTGCCGGGGGTCGCGACCGGGATCGATGTCGCCGCCGACGCGATCGTCGCGCTGAAGGTGAAGGTGATCGCCGAGCTGACGATCACCGCCGCACAGATCGCGGCTGCCGCCGCGACCGCGGTGGTCACCGCCGGTCTCAGCGTGGCCGGCAACGCCGCGCTCATCGCGGTGCGGAAGAAGGCGCTCGACATCGCCACCGACATCGCGATGGAGGAGCTCATCGGCCAGCTCGCCTCCATGGTGATCGAGCCGCTCACCGGAACGATCGCCGAGCTCGCCATCGCGATCGCCGACGCCCCGTTGGTGACCGACGGGGACGCGACCGCCGCGACCGAGCTCAGCTACGACGTGATGGAGCAGATCGCCACGGCGCTCAACGACTGCGGCGCGGATCAGTACGACCTCTGCACCACCTTCGCAGCCGAAGTGTCCGCCCTGCCCTTCTTCCAGTCCTAGGAGACCTTCGATGGCCAGAAAGATGGATGACGTCGTCGAGGAGCTCCGAGATGCCTCGACCAAGGCGCTCAGCGACGTCGGTCGCTCGCTGAAGAAGAACGCCGACGATGTCGCCGACGGGATCCGGAAGCACGCGGATGCCCGGCGCGACCTGGACAGCGACATGGCTAGGTCCGGCTCCGACAAGCCCGGCCGGACCGACGGCCTGCCCTCGGACAAGGGCGGCACGGACAAGGACGGAAGCCGCGACCAGCAGGCCTGTGGTGACCCGGTCGACGTGGCCACGGGTGCGGTCTTCCTACAGCAGACCGACCTGTCGCTGCCGGGCGATCTCCCGTTGGTCCTGACCCGGAAGCACTCCAGCGACTGGACCTACGGTCATTGGTTCGGGCTCTCATGGTCCTCGACGTTCGACGAGCGGATCGATGTCCACACCGATCTGGTCGGACGGCGCTCAGTAGTTGTCGTGGCCGCCGACACCAGAGCGCATGTCTTCAAGAACCTCACGGCCGGCGAGGACGCCCGGCCGGTCGCGGGCGGGTCGCTCCGGCTGCACGTCGGCGACGACGGTGGCTATCGCCTGCTGGACACGGTGACCGGCGAGACCCGCCACTACGGCACCGCCGTGGGCGGCACCGCCTGGCTGTCGTCGATCACGAATCCCTCCGGCGACTGGATCCGGTTCACGCGTGACGAGCAGGGCGCACCCGCGGAGGTGACCCACAGCGCCGGGTACCGGGTGCAGGTGGCCACCACCGGAAATCGGGTGACCGGGTTGTCGATGACCCGCCCCGACGGCGCCGATGCGGTGCAGGTGACGGGCTACCGCTACGACGCCCACGGTGATCTGGTCGGCGTCGTCAACGGCTCCGGCGAGGAGCTCGAGTTCGGCTATGAGCGGCACCGTCTGACCCGCTGGGTCGACCGCAACGGGACCTTCTACGACTACGTCTACGACGACCGAGGTCGTTGTGTTTCCCAGGGTGGTTCCGAGGGCGTCATGCGGAACACGTTCACCTACGGCGAGCCCAATGCCAGCGGCCTGCGCGAGACCCGGGTCACCGACTCCCGCGACCTCGCGACGGTCTTCAAGATCAACTCCCGCTACCAGGTCGTCGCGACCATCGACCCGCTCGGTGGCGCAACCAGCTCGGAGTGGAGCGAGCAGAACCAGCTCTTGGCCCGGGTGGACCCGCTGGGTCGCCGCACGTCGTTCGTCTACGACGCGACGGGGAACCTCACCGAGGTCACCCGCCACGACGGCAGCCAGATCACCATGGAGTGGGTCGACACCCCGGCCGGGCCGCGCCTGTCCGGCCAGGTGCTGCCCGACGGCTCCGCGACCACGATGGCCTACGACGAGGCCGGGCGCCGCACCTCGGCCACCGACCCCACCGGCGCCACCACCTCGTTCGGCTACGGGGCCGACGGTCACCTGGCATCGGTCACCGACCCGCTCGGCCGCGTTCGCGCCATCGAGACCGACGCCGCGGGTCTGCCGCGGCGCGTGGACGAGCCCGACGGCCGCTGGGCCGAGTTCGAGCGCGACCACTTCGGCCGGGTTGTCGCCAGCACCGACGCCCTGGGCGCGCGCACGACCTACTCCTGGACCGTCGACGGCCAGCTCGCGTCTCGGGTGCTTCCGGACGGCTCGACCGAGTCCTGGACGTACGACGGCGAGGGCAACCCGGTCTCCTACACCGACCCCGCCGGCCGGGTCACGATGACCAGGTTCACCCATTTCGACATGCCGGCCGAGGTGATGGCGCCCGACGGCTCGACCACGCGCTACGCCTACGACCCCGAGCTGCGGCTCACCTCGGTGACCAGCCCCCAGGGTTCCGTCTGGTCCTACGTCTACGACGAGGCCGGCCGCCTCGCGACCGAGACCGATTACAACGGCCGCACCCTGACCTACGCCTACGACGCCGCCGGCCAGATGGTCGAGCAGGTCAACGGCGCAGGGCAGCGACTGGTCTACGACTACGACGCCCTCGGCAACGTCGTCTCCGAGCAGGCCGACGACCAGACCACGACGATGGCGTACGACCCGGTCGGCCGCCTCCTGCGGGCGACCTCTCCAGGCGTCGACCTGGTCATCGAGCGAGACCCGCTCGGTCGGGTGCTCGCGGAGTCGGTCAACGGCCGGCGTATGGCCAAGACGTACGACGCCCTCGGTCGCCCGACCCGTCGCACGACGCCTGCGGGTGTCGAGACGGAGTGGTCCTACGGTCTCGGGCTCGCGCCCGAGCGGATGACTGTCGCGGGCCAGGAGATCGCCTTCGAGCACGACCTGTCCGGCCGCGAGACCCGGCGCATCACCGGCGACCTCGTGCTGGAACAGACCTGGGATGCGTTGGGGCAGCCTCTGACCCAACGCCTCGCGCGCAATGCCGCTTCCTCGCCGGCGGATGTGCTCCAGGAGCGCACCTACGCCTACGAGTCCGCGGGCCGCCTGATCGGTGTCGAGGACAAGCTCACCGGCGCCCGCCGCTTCGAGCTGGACCTGGCCGACCGGATCACCTCGGTCGCCCTCGACGACTCGGTCTCGGAGACCTACTCCTACGACCCCCTCGGCAACATCACCCGCTCGGCCATCGGCGGCGGGGACACCGAGCGCCGCGTCTACGACGGCACTCTCCTCACCCGCGCCGGGCGCAGCCGCTACGCCTACGACACCCAGGGCCGCCTGGTGCGCCACACCCGCACCCGCCTCTCCGAGAAGCCCGACACCTGGCTCTACGAGTGGGACGCCAACGACCGCCTCACCGCCGTCCGCACCCCCGACGGCACCCGCTGGACCTACCTCTACGACGCCCTCGGCCGCCGCGTCACCAAGCGCCGCCACGCTGAGTCCGGCGAGGTCGTCGAGGAGACTCTCTTCGCCTGGGACGGCTCCGTCCTGGTCGAGCAGACCGGCGGACGCGGCGACACCCTTTCCTGGGCACACCAGGGCTATCAGCCACTCGCTCAGGTCCAGCTCACCGACGACGAGGTCAACGCGCGCTTCTACTCCATCGTCTCCGACCTCGCTGGTGCTCCCTCCGAGCTCGTCACCGCTTCTGGTGATCTGGCTTGGCATGCACGTCGCACCATCTGGGGTGTGCCCGCCGAGGCATCCTCGACGCCGTTGCGGTTCGCGGGTCAGTACGCCGATGATGAGACGGGTCTGTACTACAACCACCACCGCTATTACGACCCCGCCACCGGTCGGTATCTGAGTCAAGACCCGCTCGGCCTGGCCCCGGCTCCCAATCCGAACTCTTACGTGGTCAACCCCACGTCTTGGACGGACCCGAGTGGCCTCACTCCTTGCCACCCGATCGGGTTCGCAGAGGGCGAAGGGGCGTCGGCGCTCACCAATCGGCGCCTTCAGCATGCTTCTAGGCACCTCATCGAGCGACAGTTGCTCTCACCCTGGAGCGGGAAGAACAGCCCGAAGGAGATTCGCGATGCGTTGGTGCCGATTCTGGAGAGGCCGACTGCCACGTTCGACCACGTACTTCAGGGCGGGCAAAGAGTGAAGGGCTTCACGGGACAAATCGACGGGACGGATGTCTTCGTGATGGTGTTCAAGGAAGGAAAGTATGCCGGCGAAGTGGCTACTGCAGACACCATCAGCCCGAACCAAGCCGTGAACTGGGGATTGACATGATTCTAGGAACGTCAGTGTTCGTCGACGGCGAGGAGCGTACTGGCTACATCCTCTACGGGTTGTGGCCCGAGGCGTCGGCACCGTCTGAGCAGCTCGATGAACAAGTTCTCGGAGTGGGGGCGGAAGTCGCGCGTCCGTTCCGGTTGTTCGGAGAGGGTTGGAACATCTTGGGAATCGACTGCGCATTCGCCGACGACCTCCAGTATCGGCAAGCGCTCGATCGGATCGAAGGTCAACTGGACGCGATCATCGCGGCCGGGGCCCGCGTCGCATGGATGGGCAGCGAGGGTCTGCCGTTCGCGGATCCCCCAGACCTGTTCACGCAGGAGTGGATGGAAGATGGGGTGCTCGTGGGCAAGACCCGCGAGAGCGATCTGATGAGTGGGATCGCACCCGAGGGATTCATGCCGCTCGCCGATCACCAGATGCGCGTGCTCGAACAAGCTGCGCGCAGGACGTACGACGCTCCGTGACCCGATGAGGTTGGACCCGCTCCCGTGCCAGGTCGTCTCGGTTCGGGACCCGGGCTGGGTCGCGGGGAGGGCGCGCGAGCACTGCGGTGGACGTTGTGAAGCTTGAGAGTGACCTATGGGCCACTCTCAGCTTCACGACTACCTCCGCAGCCGCGCCAGCGCGCGCATCCCGTGGTAGATCACGACCGCGGCGATCGTGCCCAGCGCGATGCCGGTGAAGGTGAGGTCGCCGAAGGTCAGGGTCAGGTTGCCGATGCCGATGACCAGTGCGACGGCGGCGGTGAACTGGTTGACCGGGTCGGCGAAGTCGACCCGGTTGTCGAGCCAGATCCGGATACCGATCAGGCCGATGAGGCCGTAGAGCGCGACGGTGATGCCGCCGAGCACGCCGGCCGGGATGGTGTTCAACAACGCGCCGAACTTCGGCGACAGCGAGAGCAGGATCGCGACCACGCCGGCGACCCAGTAGGCGGCGGTCGAGAAGACCCGGGTCGCGGTCATGACGCCGATGTTCTCGCCGTACGTCGTGGTCGCCGAGCCGCCGAAGCCACCGGCGATGGTGGTGGCGAGGCCGTCGGCGAAGAGTGCCCGCCCGGTCTCGCGGTTGATGGTGTCGTCGCCGGCGAGGTGGGCGACGCTGCGTACGTGGCCGACGTTCTCGGCGACGAGGACGAGCACGACCGGCAGGAACATCGGCACGACCGACCAGGTCACGTCCGGCGTGGTGAAGTCGGGGAGCCCGAACCAGGCAGCCTTCTCGAACGCCGAGGTGTCGATCTGGCCCAGGATCAGCGCGGCGATGTAGCCGACGACGACTCCGACCAGGATGGAGAGCCGGGCGATCAATCCGCGGAAGGCGACCGCGACGACCAGCACGGTGGCCAGGGTGATCGCGGCGACCAGCACCGCGCCGTTGTCGGGCTTCGCGGGGTCACCGCCGACCACGTTGTTGGTCGCGGCACCGGCCAGGTTGAGACCGATGAGCGCGACGATCGCACCGGTCACCACCGGCGGCATCAGCGCTTCGATCCAGCCGGTGCCGGTGACCATCACGATCACGCCGACCAGCGCCAGCAGTGCACCGGTGACCAGGATGCCGAAGAGCGCAGCGCCCATCCCGCCGCCGCCCATCGCGGCACCGATCGGCGCGATGAAGGCGAAGGAGGAGCCGAGATAAGAGGGCAGCCGGTTGCGCGTGATGAGCAGGAACAGCAGGGTGCCGAGGCCGGAGAAGAACAGCGTCGTGGTCGGCGGGAAGCCGGTCAGCAGCGGCACCAGGAACGTGGCACCGAACATGGCGACCACGTGCTGGCCGCCGAAGCCGATCGTGCGTGGCCAGCTGAGCCGCTCACCGGGCTTGACGATCGCCCCCTCACGTACGTTCTTGCCGTCTTCGTGCAGGTTCCACCCGAATCGCATCTCGCACCCCTCTTCAGCTCTCGTACGGCACGATCCGCCGCCTGCCGAACGATAGGGCCGATTCGTGCGGGTACGGAAGCCAGGCGCTCCGTAGGGTTGGACACATGACCATCCGCATCGGAGTCCAGATCCAGCCCCAGCACGCCGACTACGCCCAGATCCGCGACGCCGCGCGCCGCGCGGAGGAGATCGGCGTCGACGTGATCTTCAACTGGGACCACTTCTACCCGCTCTACGGTGAGCCCGACGGCAAGCACTTCGAGGCGTGGACGATGCTCGCCGCCTGGGCCGAGCAGACCACGCGCGTCGAGATCGGCTGCCTGGTGACCTGCAACTCCTACCGCAACCCCGAGCTGCTCGCCGACATGGCCCGCACCGTCGACCACATCTCCGACGGCCGGCTGCTGTTCGGCATCGGGTCGGGCTGGTTCGAGCGGGACTACACCGAGTACGGCTACGACTTCGGCACCGCCGGCTCCCGCCTCGACGCCCTCGGCGAGGCGCTCCCGCGCATCGAGAAGCGCTGGTCCGAGCTCAACCCCGCCCCCGTCCGGAAGATCCCGGTCATGATCGGTGGCGGCGGGGAGAAGAAGACCCTGAAGTACGTCGCGAAGCATGCCGACATCTGGCACTCCTTCTCCGACATCCCCACCCTCGATCGCAAGCGCGGCATCCTCGCCGAGCACTGCAGAGGTGTCGGCCGCGACGTCTCCGAGATCGAGATCTCCGTCGAGGTCAGCGACGTCGAGTCGGCCAAGGCGTTCGCCGACGCCGGGGCGACGCTGTTCACCCACGGTGTCAACGGCCCCGACTACGACCTCTCGTTCCTGGAGGAGCTCGTCGGCTGGCGCGACGGCCAGGGCAGCGCAACGTAGGCAGCGCCTCAGCCGTCAAAACAACATGTGGCGATATGGGTGGGTGCTGCTCCTGGTGGCAGCGAGCGCGTGTGGGAACGACCGGGTGCTCGACCCGGCCGCGGCGGGCGGCACCGTCCGTTCGACGAGCACCGTGATGGTGCTCGACGACGGCGGTGGGCCGCAGCTCTGCTACGGGGCGATCGCGGAGTCGATGCCGCCACAGTGCGACGGGCTCGAGATGACCGGCTGGGACTGGGCCGACCATCCCGAGCACGAGGAGCAGGCGGGCACCCGCTGGGGTGAGTTCCAGGTCACGGGCACGCTCGACGACACGACGTTCGCCGTGACCGACGCGGTGCCGGCCGCCGACGCGTCGGTTCCGCCGACCGAGGAGATCGACTTCAGCAGTCCGTGCCCGGAGCCCGAGGGTGGCTGGAAGGTGCTCGATCCCGAGCGAACCACGGTGGAGACCCAGGAGGCGACCGTGGCCGCCGCCCAACGGCTGCCGGGCTACAGCGACCTGTGGCTCGACCAGACGCGGGTGGCACGCCCGATGAACGACCCGCGCGAGCTCATCCTCAACGTACGCGTCACCGGTGACCCCGCTGCGGCCGAGAAGGAGCTGCGCAAGACCTGGGGCGGGATGCTCTGCGTCTCGCGCGCGACGGTGTCGCAGGAGGAGCTCGGCAAGATCCAGGAGGAGCTCTCGGACCAGCCGCACCACGTCAGCAGCGGTCTGTCTCGTGGCGTCGTCCATCTGCGTGTGCTGATCGACGAGGGCGGTCTCCAAGAGCGCCTCGACGAGAAGTACGGCAAGGGGACAGTGATTCTCGACGGCGCCGTCTTCGAGCCGGTGGAGTGAGGCGTCAGCCGACGACGACCGTCCCCGAGGTCGCCTGCAGGTCCGCGTACGCCTTGGCGAGCTGCTGCGTCACCGGCCCGCGCTCGATCGGGCGGCCGTCGAGGGAGACGACCGGGGTGATGCCGCCCATGGTGCCGGTGACGAAGGCCTCGTCGGCGGTGTGGGCGTCGGTGAGCGAGAAGTCACCGACGTCCACCGGCAGGCCGAGGTCGGCGGCGAGCTCCAGGACGGTGGCCCGGGTGATCCCCTCGGGGCACGCCTTGGTGGTCGAGGTGCGCAGCACCCCGTCGCGTACGTGGAAGAAGTGGGTGGCGTTCGTCTCCGCGATGAAGCCAAGATCGTCGAGCATCAGCGCGTCGTCGGCCCCGGCGCTGTTGGCCTCGACCTTGGCCAGGATCGAGGGGATCAGGTTGTTGTGGTGGATCTTCGGGTCGAGCATGTCGGCGCGCGGGCGGCGCTGGGCCGCGGTGATGAGCGTGATCCCGGAGTCGTCGTAGACCGGAGACTTGAACTCGGCCAGCACGATCAGCGTGGGGCCCGACTGGTTGAGCCGCGGGTCCATGCCGGAGGTCACCTTCACGCCGCGGGAGAGGGTGAGCCGGATGTGGACGTCGTCGCGCATGTCGTTGGCGGCCAGGCACTCGCGGATCGCCTGGGTCATGAACTCGTCGGACGGGATGTCGGAGAAGGCCATCGCCCGCGCCGAGCGCCGCAGCCGGAGGAGGTGCTCGGAGAGCTTGAAGATCCGTCCCCGGGTGAGCCGCAGGCCCTCCCAGACGCCGTCGCCGCCCTGGGCCAGCGAGTCGAACGGGGAGATCCGCGCCTCCAGGCGGTGGGTGAGCTCGCCGTTGATCCAGACCTGGATGTCGTCGTTGCGGGGGTCATATGTCTGCAGCATCAGTCACCCTTCCTGATAGTGGGGGCCATGACATAGGGGGCGAGGCGATCGTAGTAGGGCAGGCAGCGCTCCAGCAGCGGCGCCAGGCGTGGTGGCAGCGGGTCGGCCGCGCCGGGGGAGGAGGCCGCGAACCCGGTCGACGCCCACACACCTGAGTACCAGTGCGGGGCCCACACCCCGTCGGAGTCGCGCCTGCCGGCCGGCCAGGCCAGCATCGCCTCGTCGAACTCGATCCCCAGCGCCTCGCACAGTGCGGTCAGCGAGGCCCGCGGCGAGGCCAGGATCGAGGCGGCATCGACCACCGGCCCGCCGAACTCCTCGAAGAGCGCCACCTGCTGCGGCAGCCCGAGATCCTCGAGCGTCGGCTCCTCACGGACCTTCGCGTACGAGGTCAGCACCCGCTCCGGGTCCCGCACCAGGAACGCGTGCGAGAGCCCGGCGAAGGCGCCGTGGTCCATCTCCGGAAGCAGGTGATGGGTCATGTGCTTCTGGTACTGCACCGCCGAGCCGACCGGCCCGGAGGTGATCTCCTTGGCCACGACCCGCCAGTCGTTCGGCTGGGAGGCGAGCACGTCGTCACGGCCCGGATGGTCGAGGCCCGTGGCCGCGAGGTAGGCGGCGTACAGCGGCTCGTCGAGGACCGTGCAGTCCGGCCGGTTCTCGAACGAGCGCATCAACGCCGTGGAGAGGTTTCTCGGTCCTGACCACATGGCGATCCGCACTGTCACGGCGCCACGCTAGCCGGATCAGGCCTGGTCCGCGGGCTCCAGCGAGATCGAGATCGAGTTGATGCAGAACCGGTCGCCGGTCGGGGTGCCGTAGCCGTCGGGGAAGACGTGACCGAGGTGGGAGCCGCAGTTGGCGCAGCGGACCTCCACCCGGTCCATCCCGTGCGACTTGTCCTCGATGTACTCGATCGTGTCGCTGATCGGCTGGTAGAACGACGGCCAGCCGCAGCCGGAGTGGAACTTGGTGTCGGACTCGAACAGCTTGGCCTTGCAGGCCTTGCAGGAGTAGACGCCCTTGGTCTCGGTGTCGGTGTATTCACCGGTGAATGCCCGCTCGGTGCCCGCCTGGCGGAGCACTGCGTACTCCTCGGGCGACAGCTCTGCGCGCCACTCCTCGTCGGACTTCTCCACGTTGTAACCCATGGTTGAAATGGTACGTCTGGGGTGGGAGCACAACTCCATTGTCAAAGTGGACTGATCTACTATACTTAAACGCACGACGCTTCTGGAGGAGGCCACCATGACCGCACTTGCCACACAGCCCCTGCTGGACGCCATCCGCACCTACGCCGCCGACGAGAACCTGATCGCGCAGGTGCAGCCGCCCGAGACCGGGCGCGAGTTCCACCTGCTCCGTCGCGATGCCGCGGTCGAGGTGTGGCTGATCGCCTGGGCGCCCGGCGCCAGCACCGGCTTCCACGACCACGGCACCGCCACCACCGCCTTCACCGTGATCACCGGCAGCCTGGTCGAGCACAACTGGCTCGGCGGCCTGCAGCTCGCCGACGTCGGCCCCGGCGATGTCCGGGCGCACGCCGCCGGCCACGTCCATGACGTACGCAACGTCGGCCCGCGTCCGGCGCTCAGCCTGCACGCGTACGCACCGCGGTTGGACGCGATGCACAACTACCACTTCGGCGGCGACCGAATCACTCTGATCGGCGCCGAGCCCGGACGCGACTGAGCCGTCAGAAGCCGGTGATGCAGTAGGGCAGCGGACCGCCGTCGGCCATCGCCGCCCAGGTCTCGATCGCCTCGCGCGAGCCCGTGATCCGGCCGGCCGCCACCAGGGTGCGTACGTCGACGCCACCGAGATACAGGGCGCCGAGGGTGTCCGCGGCCAGCGCCACCGTCGGCGTGTCCTCGGTCCGGGAGACCTCGGCGACACCATCCCTCACGACGACCCGCCAGGATCCGTCGGCGTGCCCGAGCGGGTCCTCGACGCCGAGGACGATCTCGCCGGCGGCGTACCACGGTCGCGCCTGCAGCGCGGTCGGCACGTCGAGCACGCGCAGCCACAGCATGTCGTCGAGCTCGGCGCTCTTGACCGCGAACGGCTCGGCGAGCGCCCAGTAGAGCGGGTCCTGCATGGGTGCCTTGCGCCACGCCACCCGCTCCACGAGGTCGATGTCGGCGAGGAACCGCCACAGCCGCAGGTAGGCCGCGGGCGTCAGCGCGACCATGTCGACGACCTTGGCCATCCGCAGGCCGGAGTCGTTGCGCTCGTCGGCGGTCTTGTAGACGACGTAGCCGTCGGGAGTGCCGGAAGCGTCCAGGTGCAGCGCGGTGCGCTGCTTGGACTCGCCCTTGGAGTCGCTGTCGAAGTCGTAGCCGCTGGAGAGCCAGGGCTCGTAGAACTGCGGCCGGGTGACCGAACCGCGGGTGCGTTCCTGGAAGGTGGCGTAGATCTCGGCGACCGTCTTCCAGGCGTCGACCGGCTCGATCAGCGTCACCGAACCGTCGTCGCCCGGCACCTCGGGCCGGTAGCGGAACTTGGCGGTCACGTCGACCTCGATCTGGCGCAGGTGCGTGGCTGTGCCGAACCCGAAGCGGCCGTAGATCGAGCCCTCCGAGACGGTCAGCGCCGCCAGCGGCACGCCGGCGGCGACGGCGTCGGCGAGCGAGACGGTCATCAGCTTGCGCAGCAGCCCTTGGCGCCGGTGGGTGGGGGAGACGGTCACATCGCTGATCAGCAGCGTCGGCAGGCTGGCGCCGCCGCCCACGTTGACCGGCGAGGTCCAGGAGGAGAACGTCGCGACCGGCATCGTGGCCGAGGAGAACTCCGAGCTCTCCGTCCACGCCCCCAGCAGCGTCACCGAGTCGGCGCGGGTGTGATCGCGCCAGACCTGGATGCCGTCGTCGTTGCCGCGCGACTGGTGGAAGCCACGCCGAGTGGCTTCGTACCACCCCTTCAGCTGGGCCTCCTCCCCGTCGAACGGGTCGAGGCTGCGGAAGACGAGGCCGGGGTGCTCGAGCGCGCTCATGCTCAGAACGTACGCCGTCGACACCCCGATCTCGACCGGTTATTCCTCCGTCAGGTCGGTGGCCGGGGCGGTCGCGACCACCTGCCGGCGGCGCCGGGAGAGGAGCCACACGGGTGCGGCCAGGAGCAGGAGGACCGGCGTCCACGGGATGATCGCCCCGAGGGCGACCGCGAGGACGCGGGCCGAGGCGCCCAGCGCGTCCCAGCCGGCGCTCAGCCCGGCCAGGAACCCGGGGTCGTCGTCGGAGGAGCCGCCGGGACCAGCCCGGTCGATGGACACCGTGATGGTCGACAACGAGGTCTGGTCCTCGAGAGCCGCCTGCTGGGCGAGCAGCGAGTTGAGGTCGGCCTCGCGCCGGGCGAGCTCGGACTCGATCGAGATGACGTCGCCGATCCTCTCGGCGCGGGCGAGGAGCGTACGGATCCGCTCGATGCTGGTGCGGGCGTTCTTCACCCGCACCTCGGTGTCCACGACCTGGGTGGTGACATCGGTGGCCGTGGTGCTGGAGTCGACCAGGGTGGCGGTGTCCTCGAGGTCGGCCATGGCGTCGTCGAACGACTTCGACGGGATCCGCAGGACCATGCGCGCATAGCGCGGACCGTCGTCGTCGCTGTCGCTGGTCTCCTGCTCGGTGACCTGGCCGGCGTACTTGTCGGAGACGTGCTGCACCTGCGTACGCGTCTTTCCGACGTCCTTCGCGCTCAGCGCGACCGAGCCGGTGGAGATGATCGATGGCTCGACGACGGCCTGGCTCGGTGCCGCCGCATCCGCATCCTGCGCGGCCATCTCCGGACCGGCCGCCTTCCCGGCCGATGAATCGGCCAACGACTCGACCGGAGCCGAGCCGGCGTCGGCGGACTCTCCGGAACCGTCCGACCCACCGCACGCGCCGAGGGCGCCGAGGGCGAAGATGCTGACAATCACAAGGGCCGCACCCGAGATAGGCCTGACCTTTGCTGGTTTCATGCTCTCAGTACGCCCGGGGGCATGGAAACGGTGCGGGACCCGGCCGATTTCTTGGGGCGATCTTCCGGATCAGCTCGTCGCCGCCGTCACCACCAGGGCGAGGGTCTGGGAGACGATGTCGGCCCGCATCTCGGCGAGCGGCTCACCGTTGGCGTCTCCGGAGAGCACCGGCACGTGGATGTGTCCCTGCTTGGTGTCCGCCTCGAGCGCGTCGCGGAGGGCAGTGGTGCGGTAGGCCGACTCGTTGGACAGGTAGTCACCGCCGCCACCGGCGACCGCCGTGGAGCCGGGCGTCGGGTCCTCGCGGGTGACCGGCTCGGTCGACCCGGCCGGGATCTCGGTGACGACCCGGTTGATGTTCACCGGGAACGTGCTGGGCGCGGCCACCTTCATCGCCTCGACCGGCAGCGTGGTCCGGGTCCACTGCGGCTGCGGGGTGGCGTGCGGCAGGTCCTCGGGGATCGGGATCGTCTCGTTGACACTGATCCGGTCGTTGTCGGGGAAGGTGCCGCGATGGGCGCCGTTCCAGACCTCCAGGTCGAAACGGCCCACGCGGCCCTGGCTGATGGTGATGGCGGTGTCCACGTCGCGCTTGCCGGGAACCAGGTGCGGCAGGAACGCGCGCTCGACGAGGCCCTGCGTGAACGGCTCCCACAGCACCGGGAACACCACGGTCTGGATCTCGACGGGACCTTTCTCGGTCTGTACGACACGCCCGTCCATCGCCAGCGCAGTCGCCCCGGACGGGTTCGACTGGCGGATGTTGCGATCAAGGGTGAACGGGTCGAAGCCGGAGGCCAGCACCTGCCGCGACCGGCCGGTCTCGCCGCGCGCGAAAGCGGTCGACTCGATCCCGCGCGAGCTCTCGTCGAAGGCCGCCAGCACCTTCCCCCGAGCGTCCTCGGACCAGGTCGGGAAGCCCGGGGACACGCGGGCGATCTCGAGCTCGCCGGCGAGGCGCGCCCAGTAGAGCGGACGGTCGTCGCTGCGTGGCAGGTCACCTCCGGCGTCGCCTCGGCCCTGGACGCGGTCGACCGCGCGCTGCCACAGCGCCTCGCCGGCGAGCCGCGCCGCAGCGGTGGCGGCCTTGCTGTCGCGGGCCTCGCAGACGGCCGTCCGCACGGCGCCGGCGACGTCGTCGAACCCGGAGCGGGCCAGGATGTCGGTGACCGCCGGGTCGGTGATTCGGGTGTGCTCCACCCGGATATCGGGCGAGGCGACGGATCCGCAGCCCGGGTCGGCGCTCGCTGTCGAGGGAGCGCCGGCGAGGCCGAGGGTGATGGCGGCGGCCAGGGCCGCCGTGGCGGCGGCCAGCGCCGTGGTTCGAGTCGACATGTGGGGGTCCTCCGAGATCATGACGGTCGCCGTACGTTGGAGCGGATCATGCCGGTCCCGGGCCGTGCTGGCCAGTGAGTTGTGAAGTCGGCCGGGCGATTTCGGTGGGGGAGGGGCGTGGAGCGGGCTAGGTTGGCGCCATGGCGAAGACACCGGCGGCACACGTGCAGGCAGGCGAGCGCGAAGTGCGGATCTCCAGCCCGGACCGGGTGATCTACGAGGCGACGGACCGCACTCCGGAGGTCACCAAGCTGATGGTCGCGGAGTTCTTCGCGTCCGTGGGTGACCCGCTGATGCGGGCGCTGCGCGAGCGCCCGACCGCCCTGGAGCGCTGGCCCGACGGCTGGCGCGAGGGCATGAAGCTGGCCACCGGACCCACCGACAAGGAGGGCGACGGCTTCTATCAGAAGCGCACCCCCAAGGGCGCGCCCGACTACCTCGAAGAGGTCCAGGTGACCTTTCCGTCGGGACGTACCGCCAAGGAGATCTGCCCCACCGAGCCCGCCATCCCGGTCTGGTGCGCCCAGATGGGCACGCTCACCTTCCACCCCTGGCCGGTCCGCCGTGCGGACGTGGACCACCCCGACGAGCTGCGCATCGACCTCGACCCCCAGCCCGGCACCGACTTCGCCGACGTGGTGCGGGTCGCCGGCGTCGCCCGGGAGACCCTCGCGGAGCTCGGTCTGCGTGGCTTCGCCAAGACCAGCGGCAACCGCGGCGTCCACATCTACGTACGCATCCGGCCCGAGTGGACGTTCGAGGAGCTGCGCCACGCCGCGATCGGCTTCGGTCGCGAGCTGGAGCGCCGCGACGGGGGCGTGACGACCGCGTGGTGGAAGGAGGAGCGCGGGGAGCGCATCTTCGTCGACTTCAACCAGAACAACCGGGACCGCACGATCGCGAGCGCCTACTCGCTGCGTCCCAGGCCCGGCGCCCCGGTCTCCACCCCGCTCACCTGGGAGGAGCTCGCCGAGCTCGACGACCCGCGCGAGCTCAACCTCTTCACCGTCCCCGACTTCCTCACCGACGGTGACCGCTGGGCGCAGATCGACGACGAGGCGTACGACCTCACGCCGCTGCTCGAGCTCTGGGAGAAGCTGCCCGGGGGCGAGCTCAACTTCCCGCCCGACTACCCGAAGATGCCGGGGGAGCCGCCACGTGTGCAGCCGAGCAAGAAGGTCGCGTCCCACTGGGACGAGGATGGCAACCGGATCGGCGACAAATAGCAGAAGTGCCCGCTCAGCGCGGATCCCCCGATCGCACGAGCAGGCACTTCTCTGTCGCTGGATCCCCCCGGAACAGCGAACCCCAAGATCCTAAGGGAATGCGGGCCACAACTGCCACGCGAACCCGGTAACAGAGCGGTAACCTTTGATGTGCCCCCTGTCACATTTGCGGGTTTCGAGGTAATGGAGACGAAAACGCCTCACATTCCGCTGATTCCCTCGCCCTCGCCGGCCTGTTCGTCGAAGTTCTCGTGCTCGATCAGGTGCAGCACCGGGACGTGAAGGTGCCGCCGTGCCTGGTGGGTCCAGTCGACGTGGAAGAACTCGGCCACGACATGAGGCCGGGTCATGATGATCGCCTCGCGGCCGTCGACCTCGGCGACCTTGGCCCGCAGCGCCTTGACCGGGTCCTGGACGAGCTCGCCGTGGGCGGAGGCACCCGAGGTCTCGAGGACCTTCAGGGTCTGGGCGAGGGCCTTCTCGGCCTCCTCCTTGGCCTCTTCGCGCACCGCGTCGAGGTCGATCTCGTTCATGATCATGGCCGAGCCCAGGTATTCGGCAGCGCTGAGCGTGCCCATCGCCGACTCGATCCGTGCAGCGGCGTCCTCCAGGGGCAGCAGCACGTGGTAGACCGGGTCCTCGACTCCCTCGTGGAGGGAGTGGACCCGGGTTGCGTCGTCGAGGGTGATTGCCTGCTCGACCAGGAGTACGACGTCGTAGCTCATGTCCCCGACACTAGCCGGATTTAGACGCACCTCCGAGCACTTCGGACAGCTCGTACGCCACGGGTTCCTCGAGTTGCTCGTAGCCGCACGACTCCGGGTCGCGGTCGGGGCGCCAGCGCTTGAACTGCGCGGTGTGTCGGAACCGGCGCCCCTCCATGTGGTCGTAGCCCACCTCGACCACCCGCTCCGGGCGCAGCGGGGTGAAGGACAGGTCCTTCCCCTGCGACCAGCGGCTCTGGGTGCCGGGGACGCGGTCGGGGTTGGCGGTCAAGAACTCCTGCCAGCGGCCCCAGGGATGCTTCTCGATGGGGACGACGAGCTCCTGCATCTCCTGCCACAGCTCGGCGCGTCGCTTCGCCGTGAAGGACGCGGAGACGCCGATGTGCTGCAGCTCCGGCCGCCCGTCCTCCCCCGGCGCGTACAGACCCAGCAGCAGGCTTCCGAGCAGCGGATTCTCCGGGGTCGAGGTCTTGTGCTCGCGGTAGCCGGCCACGACCACGTCAGCCGTACGCGAGTGCTTGATCTTCAGCATCGTCCGCTTGTCGGGGGCGTAGGGGGCGTCCAGCGGCTTGGCCATCACCCCGTCCAGCCCGGCGCCCTCGAACCGGGTGAACCATTCCTGGGCCATCTCGGGGTCGGTCGTCGTCGTGCACAGATGGACGTTGTCCGAGGTCACCGTCGAGAAGACCTCCTCGAGGGCCGCCCGCCG
This sequence comes from Nocardioides sp. NPDC057767, assembly GCF_042798275.1. Taxonomy (NCBI): domain Bacteria; kingdom Bacillati; phylum Actinomycetota; class Actinomycetes; order Propionibacteriales; family Nocardioidaceae; genus Nocardioides; species Nocardioides sp. NPDC057767. The sequence continues at coordinate 107,062 of NZ_JBHVKJ010000002.1, forward strand.
CTCGGTCAGCGGCTTCTCCAGGAAGCTCTCCTCGCCGACCGCGAGCAGATCGAAGGCCGCGTACGCAGCGGGGGTCTCCTCCGCCAGCAGTGTGATCCGGGATGCGGCCGGGTGGATCCGCTGCTGCAGCACCTCGAACTCCAGCCGGTCCCCGATCGCCACGAAGATCTCCCCATCGAGCACGATCTTCTCCGGCAGCGCGGTGCGGAGCGCCTCCACGACCTCGGGGAAGTAGCGCGTCAGCGGCTTGGTGTTGCGCGAGGCCAGCTCCACCTCGTCGCCGTCCTTGAACACGATGCACCGGAACCCGTCCCATTTTGGTTCTAGTTGGACGTTGGGTGCCATGGAGAGCACCTTCTCAAGCGACGCCGGCTTGGCCAGCATCGGCAGGATCGGCGGCATCACAGGAAGGTCCACGCTGTCACGATAGGTGAGCCCGTGGGTGATCGTTGCCTCATTCGGTGTGTCGGTGGTCCAGGTGAGGCTGTCGGGGTTCCCGGTCGCAAGGTTCGCGATACTCGTCATCGACCTCGTCGGGCTCGCGGTGATGACCTCACCAGTGCCGCATCAGTGCTCGGATCTGATCGGGATCGAGCCCGTAGTCGGCCAGCCGTCGGAACACCCGCAGCCTCTTTGCGCGGGTAGCGGTCCGGCGTCTGTAGTCCTGCCCCCAGGCTCGAGCGTCGGCGAGGATCAGTTCCTCGACGGACTGATCCCGGGTCCATCCGACCAGTGGCCACCACGCGTCGCGGATCTCCGGGGGCAGGCCGTCGACCAGATCGGGCCACAGGTCGACCAGCAGCGCAGCGTCGACGTGCTCGAAGAGCTGGGTCTCGTCGCCATAGCGCAGCAGCCAGGCATAACCGGCGGCGCGTTTGTCGCGATCACTCAGCGCGAACACCCTGTGGTCACGACCGTGCCACACCCACAGCGGCGCGAAGCATTGCTCAGGCGACAACCGCCACAGCCGGTTCGGCACCAGCGCCGTGGACCGTCCAGGCCCGGCAACCGTGATCTGGTGGAAGGTGATCCGCTCGTTGAGGGCGAGCTCGAAGTCAAGGCATCGCAAGATGCGCTCGAGGACGGCGAGGGTGGGCGACTTCGCTCCACGTTCGTAAGCCGACAGCGATGGCTGTGATGTCCCGCATCGGCGCGCGAGCGCCTCTTGGGTCAACCCGCGAGCAGCGCGAGCGGCCTCCAACAGTGAGCCCTCGTGGCCGACGGCCATACCAAAATATAACTCTTCAGATCTGGCACGCTCAAGATCTGCATTTGTCTTGCGCACCTACCTGGTGACAGCCAGGAATGGGGGCCTCGATGAGTGTTGCAGACCAGTTCGGACTCGACGATCCAGCGTCACCGCTGCTCGCTGAAGCGCGAGAAGGGTGGGAGCGATGGTGCGCTGTCGACCCGTGCCTGGCCGTGGTCGATGACCTGGCTGACCTCAGGGAATGGACCCGCCAGGCTGACGTCGCGAACAAGGCGGCGGTGCTGCGGACCCTGGCGACGCTGACCGCGACCGACCGGTCAGCAGTCGCTGCCCTGGTGTGGCTTCTGATCCCCGGAGGGTGCCGGGTTGCGGAGGCGTTGAGCGATCTGTCGCCCGACATCGATGCGCTGGTCGCCTCGGAGCTGTGGCTGCAGGCCGCCCAGGCGCATCGGCTACGAACGCCGTGGCTGGCCCGGGCGCTGTTGAACGCGACCCGACGCGAGGTCGCGGCCTCACTCGGGGTCGGCAGTCGTGCCGACCGTCACTGGGCGCGCGTGCTGCTCGCCGACGACCTCACCACGCTCGCGAGCGGTGCCGGCGATCGTGAGTCGCCGGAGGCGGAGGTCGCGCCGGAGGTGGAGCTGGGCGAGTTCTTCGACGAGGCAGTCCGCGACCACGCGATAGCAGAGGATGAAGTGCGCCTGCTCTGCGAGCTCGCGGCGTCAGCCGAGACCGTCGGCGCACCGCTGCATCGCGGTCGATTGGGCCTGACTACCCCTGCGGCCGTCGAACTGGTCGCCCACGACCACCCGGAGGCCGCGCGTACGCTGCGGCGACGCGCCGCCCATGCACTGGACCGCCTGAAGACCTACGCCGCCGCGTGCACCGACGACATCAGCCTGGACCGCTGGCGTGCCGACCACCAGGGCGGCGACGAGGTCGGCGCAGCGTGACCCCCGGGGTCACATACCGATCGCCGATGGGCCAGCATGCCCGGCGGACTCGGATCGTGACTGAAGCGGGTCGCGCGGGGTGAGCCTGCGGACGCGGTAGGTCAGGGCGGCGATGGCATGCCCCTCGGGCAATGCGCCGCTGCTCAGGGCACGGTCTAGCAGTCCGCGGGAGTCGTGGCCGCGGCGATGGAGCGTGTCGAGCAGTCGAGCGAGCTCGATGGCTTCGCCTCGGGTGTGGTCGTCCTGGGCCTGGATTCCTGTCCGGCGGAGGATCAGCTCGTGCCAGCGCTGGACCGAGTCGCTGTAGCGACCAGTGAGCTGCCGCAGGAGATGGCGTTGGAAGCGGCCGGCGCGCGGTTCGGTGACGGCTGGCCCGGTCGGGCGCGGATCGTCTTCGGGTACGCCGCGGGCGGCTCGCCACAGCGCGACGGTGTCGTGGAGGTCTCCGAGGACATCGGCGTACCGCGTCATCCAGGCCGGACGCTTCTGGCTTTCGATCGCTGTCGGTATGTCGGCGCCGACCAGGTGGTCGAGGAAGCCCTGTCTTGTCACCTCGACATGTTGGGAACGAGCGGTGAGATATGGACCCCAGGACTCATCCCGCGCCAGGTCGGCAGGTATCGCGGGTAGCCAGGGGAGTGGGCCTTCGCCGGCCGCGTCGAGGGCGTCTTCCCAACCGCTGCCAAGCACTCGCATTGCTCCGGTGGCGACCGCGTCGGCGTAGCGTAGGGAGGCGTCGTGGAGCTGGGTGGACCAGCTGCGGCCGCGGCGGAGCGTGGTGGTGGCCGAGACCGCAGCACCGTCACGACCGACCACGTCGTCGAGGATCTGGATCGCGGTCAGTTGTTCCTGCAGTCCAGGCAGCATGCACTGCCGCCGATCGGCCTCGACGGGGTCGATCGGTTCGAGCACCAGATGGACGTGGTTCTCGCGGCGGCCGCGGGTCAGCATCGTGTACAGCATCTGCCGATCCTCGCGGCCGTCGACGATCCCGTGGACGACGTCGGCGGTGAGGCCTTGTGCGGTGTGAACGGTTGAGGCGTAGCCGAGCTCGACGTGGTCGTGCACGTATTCGGCAGGCAGCGACGCCTTCAAGCCGGTTGTGGCGTGGCGTACGGTCAATGCGGCGCCGCGGATGCGGGTGATGGTCCACCGGTCACCGTTCTTGACCCAGTCGGTGCCGGAGACGGCCAGGCGGCGCTGGTTGTGACGGGTGATGATCGTGTCCCCGACTGATGCCTGGTTGCCGTCGGCCAGTTCGACCTCGGTCCGCGGCGCGATGCCGGCGAGACGCCGGGTGCGTGCCTGGTGGTTGAGGGTGGCGGCCATGTTTCGGGTGGGGGCCAGCATGAGTGTGTCCAGCCCGTCGTCTCGGTCGTGTTGCCAGGCGGCGAGGACCTCGGCGATCGTGGTGTCTTCGTCGGCGGTGTGGATGCGGTCGTGGTCGAGGTAGAACCCGATCGCGGTCTGATCACCGTCGCGAAGGTCTAAGGAGGCTGCGGCCTCGCCGGGGTCGATGAAGCGTACGACTTCCTCGAGCCGGTCGGCTCCGTGCCGATGGGTGATGTCGCGCAGCACGCCACCGGCGCCGACGGCGGAGAGCTGCTGGTCATCGCCCAGGAGCCGGATCGTGGCACCGCGCGAGATGCAGAACGCGACTACCCGGTCGAGCGTCAACGTGTCGGCCATTCCCGCCTCGTCGATCACCACCAGGGTCTCTGGTCCGATCCGGGTGCTCAGCCCACTGCGACGGTCACCCCCAGTGTTGGTGGGCTGGGTGGCGACCTCGTCGTCGATCTTCGCGAGGGTCTCGCAGGGCAGGCCGGTCGCCTCCTGAAGTACCTTCGCCGCGGCGGCCGACGGTGCCAGCCCGATCGCGTCATAACCATTCATCGTCCAGACCGCAGCCAGCACCTCGACCGCGGTCGTCTTCCCCGACCCCGCCGGCGCCAATGCGAGGCGGACCCGGTGACCACCACCGGCCAGCGCATGCACGAGCGCGTGTTGTCCGTCATTGAGCCGTACCCCGGCGACCGCGCTGGCGGCCAGGACGATGTCCACTTCTTCCGCAGAGAACGCGAAGTCGCTGCCCAGACCGGCCGCGTCGACCAGTCGCTGTTCGGCTTGAAGGATCCGCTGACTGGTGTAGTGATCGGCGCCGGTATGTCGATACACGCTGGTTCCGCCCGAGCGACGAAGGCCACTGGGTTGGCGAAGATCGGTCCTTTGGTCGATGGGATCGTCGTCCGGCGTGAGCGACACCGACATCCCGACGGCCGCCGCGACGACCGCATCGGCCATCGCGGGAAGGTCACCTGCCCTGATCTGACCAGGTGCCATGGCCCGCACCTGACGCTCCGCCTCTGCCCGCAGATGCCAGCTTTGCCAGGTCGCCCGACGGGTCTCGAGCTCGGTGATGACGGCGACTGCCATTGCGTGGATCACGTGTGTGTCGACGACGTCGGTAGAGGTCGATCGGCGCACCGGCGGCGACACATCCAATGCTTCGTGGATCATCGCGGCGAGGGTCGACTCGCTCCCGAGGAACTCCGATGCCTGGCGGCGCCAGATTCGTCGCTGGTCGGCCTCGGCGCGCGGCTCATGCTTAGGGGCGCGCGTCTCTAGATTGGCCTGCTGTACCAGCCCGAGCCGTTCCGACTCTGTCGGCGGCCGACCGTGCTCCGCGATGAACGCGCTCACGAGGTCGTCCTCACGGCGGTCGATGTCCCGGGCCCGCCGCGACCACACTCGACACAGCCCGGCTGAGACACCCACGATCTCGCGGACAGCGCGCCGCTCCCGAGGGTTCGCCCGTTCGGCGAACGTGACACCGAGCGCCTCGCCGAGCCGGTACTCGAGTGCGGTGTTATAGGTCTCCGAGATCGCCACCGTGTGCTGAAATAACAGCCGGCCATAGACGGTCAGCCACTTGCCCGAAAGTTTCGCCTGCACCTTGTTCGCGACGGCGACATGGGTATGAAGGTCCGGGTCGCCGGCACGGGAGTCCCGGTGGCGGAACGCGGCCGCGATCAAGCCGCGGGTCTTGACCTGCCGCGCCCCGTCGGTCCCTTCGCGGGTGAACAGCACCTCGCGCTCGACATACGCCATCGCGTCGTTGACCGCGGCATCGTGGGCCTGCTCGATCGCACGCGCGATCTCGGGTGGCGCGACCGCCCAAAGCGTCGAGACCGACTTCACCGGGCTGAAGGTCAGATCGAACCCTGCCACCCCGTCCGACCGCGTCCGCCGACCCAACGGTCTCCCGGTGACGGGATGCTCGCCGACGCCGAACAGGTGGCCCATCTGTTCGGCTGTCACCACATCGCCCGCGTTGATCCCGTCCGGGCCAGCGAAGGCGTCGAGCCCAGATCCCGCCCACCGACCGGGCGCCTCGCCCTTGGCCTCGTAGTAGTCCGCCAGCGCTGTGGCGCCGAGCTCGGTGGAGTCACCCGCCGCTACCTGGCGGGTCAGGTACTCGTACCCCGAGCCTGCGGTCAGCTTGTGGATCGTCATGGTCACGTACCCCAGGGGCAGGGGAGGACCGCGAGTGGCCGAGGGGGAGCGGGAATGAAAGAGGTCTGTGCGTTCTGCGGGGTAGTCCGTGGCTCGCATGCCGCCCTGGCGGGGAGGAGGAGGTACCGGGCGCGACCCCGATCGCGATCCGCATTGCGCTCTTCCACCAAATGACCCTGACCGGCATGACCGAGCTCGACCTCTCCTACTCGACGCCGAGCGCGCCACCCCCGGGTCTGATCACATCCCGGTGCCGCGCGACCCCAGGACCTGTCGGCTCAGCCACTGAACAACAGGTACAAGCCGCCGACTGTGTAGGTGATCATCACGACCAGCAGGCCGAGCTGTCCGGTGACCTGGTGGGTTCTCGGAAGAAGCTTGACGGCGCGATCGTGGGCGGCGATGACACCGAGGACATGGCCGGTCACCACGGCGAGGACCTTGATGACGGCGATCGTCGTAGGTTGGCTGGAGAGGAAGTAGACCGGGGTCCAATCGGCTGTGCCGAGCAGGTTCGAGCCGTTGAGCATCGGGTCGCTCAGCTGGATCAGAACCTGTTGGCCGTACTCGAGCAGGAGCGTCATGTAGTGCGCGACGACGTAGCCGACGATGATAGGCGCGACGGAGTGGGCAAAGAGCGCTGGCAGCTGAGCTCGCCTTAGACCTGGACCGACGGCGGTGGCAATGGTCCCGGCGGTGAAGGTGACGCCCACGAAGACGCAGAAGGCCAGCAGTACCAAGGTGCCGAGGACGGTGGCGTCAATGACCGTGGTCTGGGTGATGCGTGCCCACGTCGGAGAGCGGCTGAAGCTGTCATACGCGGTCGACCCGAGCAGCACCGCCACGACGGCGACGCGGCTCGGGCTGGCGTCGAGGCCGTCCAGGTGGTTGAGCGGCCATTGCCAGATGCGGTTGCCGTCGGCGTCTCGCCCCAACGGTGACAGTTGGCCGATGAGGGTCGAGTAGGCCTCGAACGGATCCGCGCGCTCGAACCAACGCTCCCCGAAGATGACGGCGCCGAGGACGAGGGTGACCACGTAGACCGTGAACCATCCGCGAATGGGCGTGATGTAGGTGGAGTTGGGTGCGGCCAACTCGAGCCAGGCGAAGGCGAACAGCCCGATCGTGGCAGGCCAGTAACCGGCGAAACGAGGGAGCGGGATCAGTCCGCCACGAAGGGCCGGGCCGCCCAGGGCCGTGATGCCTGCATAGACCGTGCGCAGCGGGCTGATCGCCTTCCAGGCGGGTCCGAACAGGAGTGATACCGGCACAAGTCCGACCCAGACGAACACGTAGACGATCCCGAAGACCGGGTTGGAAGCAAGGTCCGGTCCGGCGACGAGCGCCCAGACGAAGTAGCCGAAGGCGATCATGCCGAGAGTGCGTGCTGCTCCCTCGGCCCAACGGGAATCGAGGGCGATCGCGAGCCACGTCGGCAGCCGACGGCCCTTGCTTGCGTCAAGGCGCGGGCGGCGCCAAGCAAGAATGAGGATCACGAACGAAGCCGCCAGCGCGATCCCGGACCCGGTGATGGCATAGCTGGCCGGGATAGGAAGGTCCTGTGCGCCCCCGATGCCGTGAGCGGGAAAGAGGGTGTACATCGGTGTCAGCGCGCTTCGATTTGCACGATCAACGCATCGGACTCGTGCTCCTCCACTTCGACCACGCCCGGCTTGTCGATGGTGACCTGGATCGTGGTCGTGCCCTCGGAGAACTCGGGGGTCTGCTCCGGACTGGAGTGGACGTGGAGGCCGCCGGCCCGATCGGAGGTGACGACAAAGGTCACCGGTTCGCCGACCTTGGCCTGAATCCGGGTGCCCTTAGGAGTCACAGACTTTCCGGAGATGGACACCTCGACGACTGGCCCTTCGGGTTCCTGCTGCACCGGGCTGGAGGAGGAACGCGCTGGCGAGGCGGCCTGATCACCCGTGGACGGGGACGAGGACTGTGCAGGCGTGGGTGTCGTGGCCGGGGCTGTGCCGCCACCGCCGCATCCTGCGAGCAGCATCACGACCGCTCCCGCGCCAGCTACCGCCAGTGCCTTCTTCACAGCAGATCCCTTTCGTCAGCGGGGCCATCACCCCGTCTCCTACAACAAGTAGTAGGAGGGTAAAGGTGGGTGCTGAGAGTTCTCCAAACATGCGGCACCCGCAGCGCACGGCGACGGAGCGTCTCCTATCATGAGTAGTAGGAGGTGTGCCGTTGACACCCGTGGAGCTGACCTGTCCCGACTGCCAGGTGACACTTGTGGCAGACAGCGTGGTTGAGCTGGCCGACGTGGTCGGTAAGCACGAGCTCAGCATCCACGAGCGACAGGCCGTGCGCCAGCATGTGCTGTCCAGGATCGGGGCGCAGAACCGATGAGTGTTGCGGCGTAAGAGTGAGGGAGAATCACCGGTATGCGTCAGTTCGGGCATCTAGAAGCCAAGGTGATGGACCGGTTGTGGTCGGCGGATCGGCCGCTGACGGTTCGCGAGGTTCATGCGCTTCTGCCTACCGATCGGCAGCGGGCGTACACGACGGTGATGACGGTGATGGACAAGCTCTTCCGCAAGGGCGTCCTCGAGCGAGAGCTTGACGGCAAGGCCTATCGCTATCGTCCGGTGGCGTCGCGTGCGGAGCACACTGCCACGGCCATGGAGGAACTGCTCAGCACGAGTGGTACGCCGCGGTCGACATTGCTTCACTTCGTCGGTCAGCTCAGCGCCGAGGAGGCCCAGGAGCTGCGCGAGGCACTAGACGCCGTCGCCGTCGATCCTGTGGACCGATCGACCGGGGAGGGACGGTCGTGATCGCCGTCGTCGTGCTGATCGTGGTTGCCGCCACCGCCGGAACCCTGGGCGCCACGATGCTCTCGCGCGCCGGGTGGGTGAGGCGAGCGCCGGTCATCGGGTTGGTCGTGTGGCAGTCGGTGTCGGTGACCATCCTGGCCTCGGTGCTCCTGGCGGCCGCGCTGGTTGCGTTGCCGCCGCCCGTATTCTCGGCGGCATCTGGCTGGCTCGGGACCTGTCTGGGCCTGCTCGAGGGGCACTATGCTGCGCCGTTCGGCTGGATCGGGCGCGTGACGGGCGCGGTGATCGGGTGTGTCGTCCTGGCTCGAGCGGTGGGTTGCACGATGTTGGAGGCCCGCGCAGCGGGCGTTGCGCGTCGGGTCACGCGCGGGCGGCTCGCCCTGCTTGCGGCCCCGAGATCTGATGGCGTGCTGCTCCTCGAGGACGATCGTCCAGCGGCTTACTGCGTACCTGGCCGCCGACCGGTGGTCGTCCTCACCACGGGTGCCGAGCGACTCTTGCGTCCTGAGCAGAGGATCGCGGTGCTGACCCATGAACGGGCGCATCTTCGGGCGAGGCACCACTGGGCGGTGTTGTGGGCATCGGGGCTGAACCGTGCCTTCGGGTTCGTTCCCGCGTTCGCGCACGGCGCCCGAGAGGTGGAGTTGCTGGTCGAGATGCATGCCGATGACGCGGCCGCACGAGCTAGCGGTCGTCAGAGTCTGGCTGAGGCGCTGGTCAGGATGGCCTCGGGCCCGGCGCCCACCGCGACGCTTGCCGCCCACGGTGCAGACGCAGTGACCCGCGTTCGGAGGCTGCTTGGTCGGCCCGAGCGGCTGGGCGCCGGCGCGCGGGTGGCGCTGACCGGGCTCGCGGCCGCGCTGCTGCTCGGTCCGGTGCTGATCGGGCTGCTCCCGGCGATCGAGTCGACCCTGCGGGAGCACTGCGCACCGTATGAGCATGCTTGTGACGTGCCGGGACGTTCAGACGTCGCGCTGCCCTGATCCTGTGTCGGATCCGTCGGGGGACCGGTCCGCCAGCGCTTGCAGTCGAGCGTTGTACGCGGCCCGCGCTGCATCTCCGTCCCGTTCAGCTCGCCTGTCGAGACGACGGGCCTCACGGCCGTCGGCGCGGACCCAGGCGGCAACGAGCGCTGCTGCCAGAAGTGCGAGTGGGAGGTCACCCATGGCCCAGCCCAGGGACGCGCCCAGATATTGGTCCTGCGCGAGGGTGTCGCCCCAGGTGCGCCCCAGCCCGCCGTACCACTCTTGAGCCAAGATCTTGCGGCTGGACATCAACGAGATCGAGAAGAAGGCGTGGAACGCGAAGGTCGCCATCACCAGCAGGACCCGCAGCGGATAGGGCGGTCGGCGGGGCCCCGGATCCTCGCCGCACACGACGTTGGCGAGCAGGTAGCCGCTGAGCAGGAAGTGCGCGGTCATCAGCAGATGTCCGGTGTGTGTACTCAGGGCAAGCTCGAAGAGCCCGGAGTAGTAGAAGGTGGGCAGACTGATGATGAAGAGGCCGGCCGCCACCAGTGGATGCCCGAGCAGGCCGACGGGCCACGAGTGCACGATGACGAGGAGCCACTCCCGGGCGCCGCGGGAGCCGTCCGTACGTCGTCGAAGTACACGCAGCGCCAGGGTCACCGGGCTGCCGAGCACCAAGAGGATCGGAACCAGCGTGGCGATGGTCATGTGTTGAACCATGTGCATGCTGAACAACACCTCGCCGTAGGTTCCTGGGGGCCCACTGGTCGCCCACAGCAGAACCAGGCAACCGAGGAGCCATAGCACCGTGCGGCCTCGTGACCAGACGACGCCGCGCTGATGGAGTCGGCGCACACCGAGCAGATAGAGCACGGCCGCGAGCACGGCGACAGGGCCCCAGAACGTGTCCAGGCGCCATTCGGTGATCCATCGTTGGGCCGTCAGCTCGGGCGGCATGGGCTGCCCGAGGATCGCCTCGGCCGGAGTCGCCGCGGGTTCTGTGCCGGAGCCCGATGGAGGCGCGGAGCGGCCCAAAGCGACCCCGGTACCGATCGCGACGCCCATCAGGGCAAGCTCTCCAACGGCGAGGCGTGCGAAACGGCCCCCGGTGAAGGATGCCGGGGTCGAGGCCAGCAGGCGCCGTCGATGCCACCAGCCGATCCCCAGGCATGCACCTAGCACCGCTGCCTTGATGGCGAGCAAGGCTCCATACGTGCTGAGGAGGTCGGCGACGGCAGGCACCCGGATGCCGGCAGCGAGCACTCCCGACAGGCCTACCAGCGCTGCACACCAGCCGGCGAGGCGAGAGAATCCCGAGATCACGGACGTCGTGCGGGCAGCGGCGCCGGCAACCAGGAGAGCGGCCAGGGTGCCGACCCAGATCGTGACCGGGACCAGGTGCAGAAACTGCAGGTTCACTCCGAGATCGTGGTCGGAGTCTCCTGCGGCGTGCCCGGTCAGGGCGAGTGGCCACAGGGCAGCCAGGGCCAGCAACGTGCTGAATCCGATGCCGGTCACGCTGCGCACCAGGGCCGCGGTGGTCGTCGCGGCCGCAGCGAGGACGAGGCTGGCCGCAAGTGCCTTGCCGTAGTCGATCTGGGTGATGAAGAACCACACCGGCGCCCACCCTCCGGACCACGGTGAGACCCCTGAGACATCAGCCTGTACGAAGATGATCTCGATGGCTCCCGCAACGACCCAGGTGGAGCCGGCGGCAGCGGCTACGACCTGGCTCCTGCGCTGTGCAGCCCCAAGGAGGCGCCGGCCCGCTCCTGGCAGCAGCACCGCCGCCAACACCAGGCTGCCGATCGTCACCGTTGCGGCGACATCGCGCACGACGCGAGCGACGGGCAGACCCCACCGAGTGAGGGCGCCGGGGTCGGGGAGGCCTGATGTCGGAGACGCGACCGCGCCGGTGAGCGACAACAGGGCGACGGTCACCAGGACAGGAGTGGTCAGCAGACCGATGAGGAGAGCTCTCCTGGTCACTCCTGACCGTCCTTGCGACGACGCAGCAGGACGACCGGCATCGCGATCAAGGGCACGAGCAGGACGGCGAGGAACACGATACGGCCGGCGGTGGTTCCTGGTGCCTCCTTGGCGGCGTCGGTGCCCGAGGACCGATTACCGCTCGATGGCCGCGGTTCGTCCGTCATCGAAGCTGACGCAGTCGGCGAGGCACTGGGCGAGGCGTCTCCCGGGTTCGTCGCTGGGCGAGCCGCGACGGTGAACTTGACGGTTCCGGTGACCGGATGACCATCGGTTGAGACGACGCGAAAGCTGAGTGTCCACGGGACCGCGTCGCCACCGGCGCCCGACGTGGCTGTCGCAGGCACGGCCGCGACCAGCTGGGTTCCTTCGGCTGTGGGGGAGGACAGCGAGGTGGCGGGCGTCTCCGGGGCGGAGAGGGTCAGCGTTGCGTACTCCGCGCTGATGGCCTCGTTGAAGGTGAGCCGCACCTGGGTCGGCATGGCCGACAGTTGCGCGCCGGCCGCCGGGTTCGACGCGACCACCGCGGTGTGCGCCTCGGCGGGAGCAACCGAGCCGAGGAGGGCGACCGCCCCGACCATGGCGGCCGCAACGAGCGTTGCGAGGTGTCGCGGACGCGTGGGATGGGGCATCGGAGTCTCCTTCGACTGGTGCGCTCGTTCGTCTAATGCTCTCGCTGGGTTCGGCCGCCACGGTCGGCGCGACCCAGGCGCGTACGATGCAAAGTAGTAGTGGCGACTGGGAAGTTCCTGAGAGCTGCGCCGGCATCCGAGAATCGCCGGCTGGCGAGACTTGACATGGCGTGCGCGACTGGCGATAACATCGCCGAATGGCGATCATTAATGTCGAAGGGGTTGGCGCTCCGCCGATCGACGAGCGTTCCGCTGGCGTTGCCGCAGCCTGCTTGTTCCGCGGGATGAGTGATCCCTCGCGCGTAGCGATCCTGCGGCACCTGCTCCTGGGGGAGCACCGCGTGGCGGATCTGACCCAACACCTCGGATTGGCCCAGTCCACGGTCTCGAAGCACCTGGCCTGCCTTCGCGACTGCGGGCTGGTCGAGTCCCGGTCGGTCGGACGGTCGTCGGTGTACTCGCTGACGCATCGCGACGCGGTGCTCAAGGTGTTCGCGGCCGCAGAAGAGCTTCTGGCTGCCACTGGAGACGCCGTCGTGTTGTGTCCGGTCAACGGTGAGGAGGCGGCACAGTGACCACCGATCTTCCCGCCCCGGTCTTCACTGGAGACCAAGCAAGGCGCAAGCGGCTGGGCCGCCGTGCTCAACTGTTGGCCGCCGCGTCCGTGAGCTACAACGTGATCGAGGCAGTCATCGCGATCAGTGCCGGGCTGATCGCCGGGTCTGTCGCGCTGGTCGGATTCGGCCTGGACTCGATCGTGGAGGTCAGCAGTGGCCTGATCATCTTGTGGCAGTTCCGGCATCCGCTTCCGGAGTCTCGCGAGCGGCAGGCGTTGCGCCTGATGGCGTTGTCCTTCTTCGCACTCGCCGGCTACGTGACGTTCGAGTCCGTCCGCGCGCTGCTGAGTGGTGATGCACCGGAAAGCTCGCCGGTCGGGATCGCTCTGGCTGTGGCCTCGCTTGTGATCATGCCGTTCCTGTCCTGGGCGCAGCGGCGCACGGGGCGAGCGCTCGGGTCGAACGCCGTTGTCGCGGACTCCACGCAGACCTTGCTGTGCACCTACCTGTCGGCGGTCCTCCTTGCGGGCCTGCTTCTCAATGCTGCGCTCGGATGGGCGTGGGCCGACCCGATCGCGGGTCTCGTCATCGCCGCCGTCGCGGTGCGGGAAGGACTCGAGGCGTGGCGTGGAGAGGGATGCGCGTGCGGACCTGATCTGCCGGCCGACCTCGACACCGCCTCCGGCGGCTGCGCTGACGGATGCTGCAACGACGAGGGGAGGCTCTGATGGGCGGCCACGGACACGGACACGGACATGCGCCCGCCGCCGGGCATGCCGGTTCCCGCTACCGCGTGAGGTTGACGGCGGCGTTTGGCCTGGTCGCCGCATTCTTCCTGGTCGAGCTGGTCGCGGGATTGCTCTCCGGGTCTCTCGCCCTCGTCTCCGATGCCGGCCACATGGCCGCGGATGTGGTCGCTCTGGGGGCTGCGCTCGTCGCCACCAGGATCGCCACCAGGCCAGACACGACCGGCCGCAGGACGTACGGCTCCTACCGCGCTGAGGTGTTCGCCTCCGGCCTCACCGTCTTGATCATGCTCGGCGTGTCCGCCTACGTCGTCGCCGAGTCGGTCGCCCGGATCGGGGAGTCGCCGGAGCCGGCATCGGGCACGATGCTGGTCGTTGGTGTCATCGGCCTGGCGGTGAACGTCGTCTCGATGCTCCTGCTCCGCTCCGGTTCGACCGAGTCGCTCAACGTCAAGGGCGCCTACTACGAAGTCGTTGCCGATGCTGCCGGCAGCGTTGGGGTCATCCTGGCCGCGATCCTGGTCGCGGCAACCGGAAACGGCCTGTGGGACACCGCCGTGGCTCTGGCGATCGGCATCTTCGTGGCCGTACGTGCTGTCGTGCTCGGCCGCGAGGTCCTCGCCGTTCTCGGCCAGCACGTGCCCGACGGCGTCAGTCTGGACGAGGTCGTCACCGGTCTGGAGGCCATCGACGGCGTGAGCGAGGTCCACGATCTGCACATCTGGACCCTCACCTCCGGCATGAATGTGGCCACTGCCCATTTGGTCACCAGCGCAGGCGTGTCGCCCGATGACGTGCTGACTCGGGCCCAAGCGCTGCTCGCCACGGAGCACCGGATCGAGCACGCGACGTTGCAGGTCGAGCAGGCGCCGACGGCGCAGTGTCACGAGGTCAACTGGTAGGGACTCGTGCCGGCCAGGCGGGTCGGTACAGCCTTGCCGGTCATCGTGCACGCGAGAGCCGTTGCGAGATGGGTTTCCATGATCACCAAGGTGCAGGCACGGGGACGCTATCTCGCCGAGAACTCCCAATGCCATGGTTCCGGTTTCGACCCGTCGCTGCGTGCCCACTGGGGGTTGTCCCAGCCCAGGTCGGGACCGTTGCGCCGCAGCCACGCGTGAGTAGCTGACGAGTAGGACTCGGCACCGCCGCAGAGGTCCAGCGCGATCCCCCAGCCGTGGCGGCTCGTGCCGGGGTCTGCTGCCAGGTCCGGCTTGGCTTCGAACACCTGCTCCTGCGCTTCGATACTCCGGTAGGAGTCGGTCACGCAGATGCCTTCGCCGAACTCAGAACGGTAGCGGTCGTCGAGCCGCGACCAGGCCTCGGCGGCATCGGGGTGAAGAGCGTGGGAGCTGCCGACCGGGAGCCCGCACAGCTCTCCCGCCGGCAGGCTTCCGTTGGGATGAGAGGTGGCCTGGTCCGAGGCAGTGCAGGACCGGAGCCATGCCGGATCACCATCCCGCTTGGGCTTGGTCCTCGTGCTCGGGGCGCCTCGCGTGACCGGCTTGCGACGATCTGTCGCTGCGTTCGGGGATGCCTCCACGGCTTCGGTCGGTCGGGCGCTTGCCGGAGCCTGTGCTCCGGAATCGGTGACTGCAGCGCGTTCGTCCTGAGTGACCGCAGACGCCACGGTGAAGGCAGCCGCGGTGGCTACCACCGCTCCGGCCGCAAGCCCAGAGGGCCCGAGCGAGCCCGGCGATCGCCGCTCGCCGCTCCATCGTCGTCGCGACAGCCTTTCGGCACGGTGTCGTCCCTGGGGTCGTCGACTCATGTTCCTCACGTGGTTGTCTTTGCGGCACCCCATGGCTCCCTGTCTCCCGCATGAACGCGAGCGATTGGCCAGCTCTCGGGGCGGCCCCACAATCTACTATTCGACATCGGAGACCGTCGAACCCGAGTGGCAGACCACGGAAACTCTCATAAAGACCACAGGGAACTCTCATAGAGAACGTAACGCTCCCGGACGGGATCTCTTGACCAGTGCCGGTGTTGCCCTCCCCCACGGATGCACGAGACCAGACACCTACTATCCTACTAAGTAGGCTAGTACGAACAGTCCTGGCGACCTCAAGAACGAGGGGACAGGACCGTGCGAAGGGGATCCATGCTTGAGCAGAATGACAAGGGCTCGACAAGTCGAGGCCGGCTCCTCGCCGTGGTGGCGGTGGCCTTGGTCGTTGCGTTCGGCGCAGTCATCGGAGCGGCCATGTTCCTCCGAGATGGCCCCGGCCAGAGCTCGGCCGCTTCCCCGGGTGGTGACTCTGTCGAGGAGTACAGAGCCGGCGACCGCAGACCGGTCGGGAGTATCCGAGGTGGGCTTCTCGACGGTGGCACTTTCTCCAGCGCCGAGGTGAGCGGAGTCGTCGTATACAACGTGTGGGGCTCATGGTGCGCGCCGTGTCGTACCGAGGCGCCGGTACTACGTCGGCTCTCGACGGAGTTTGCGACATCGGGTGTCAGGTTCATCGGCATCAATGTTCGTGACAATGATCAGGCGGCCCGCGCTTTCGAACGCACCTATGACATCGCTTACCCGAGTATCACCACCGCATCGGCGCCCGATGCCCTCCTCGCGTTCGGTAGCGCGTTTCCACCACGCGCCGTTCCGAGCACATTCGTCGTCGACGCAGAGGGCAGGCTCGCTGCTCGGATCCTGGGCCCGGCCAAGTACTCGACTCTCAAGGCATTGGTCACGCGAACGCTGGAGGCATCGGGGCCCACGTCGTGATGCGCTCACCTGAGTTCGGCCCGGGGAGGGTGCAGTCATCCCGGCCTGAGGAAGCGCGCATCTCTTGGGGGTGGGGTCGCTGGGCTTGGAGGAAGCTGACTGCGATGCGTACCGCAGTCATTCTGCTCGCGCTGCTCGCCCTAGCGGCGATCCCCGGCTCGTTGTTGCCTCAGCGCGGTGTAGCCAGCGACCCCTTCGCGGTGACTCAGTACCAGCGAGACCACCCCGACTTGGCGCCTTGGCTCGACAGGTTCGGCATGTTCGAGGTCTATGCGTCGCCATGGTTCGCGGCGATATACATCCTGCTGCTGGTCTCGATGACGGGCTGTGTCCTACCTCGCACCCGCCAGTTGTGGCGATCCGCACGAAGTAGCCCACCCGCGGCTCCGCGCAACCTGGCCCGCCTGCACGGGCACCGAAGCTGGTCCAGCCGCCTCGACGCCGAGGAGTTGCTCGACACCGCAGCACGGCACCTGCGCCGTCGGGGCTTTCGAGTGGTCATGGACGCCGATCAAGTGCGAGCCGAGAAGGGCTACCTTCGGGAAGTGGGGAACTTGATGTTCCATCTTTCACTGCTCGTCCTCCTCTTTGGCGTCGCCGCAGGCAAATTGCTTGGGTATGAGGGCCGGGTCGCGGTCATCGAAGGATCATCGTTCACCAACGTCCGTGCCCTCTACGACGGCTTCGCTCGCTCACCTTGGACCGACGTTGACGACCTCGAACCGTTCACGCTCCGGCTCGAGGACTTCATGGCAACGTACGAATTGACGGGACCAAAGGCCGGAGAACCCAGGGACTTCAAGGCGAACATCTCCTACCGCACATCCGACAGCAGTCCCGAGCGTCAAACGACAGTCTCGCCGAATCAACCCCTCGTTGTTCGCGGCACGAAGGTGTTTCTGACCGGTCACGGCTACGCGCCCAAGGTCACGGTCCGCGACGGAACCGGTGCGGTGGTCTTCACAGGTCCGGTGATCTTCCTGCCCAAGGACTCCGCACTCGCCTCCGACGGAGTCGTGAAGGCTCCCGACGCGCGCCCCGTACAGATCGCGTTCCAGGGAACCTTCCTGCCCACCGCTGCGATCGACGAGTCAGGGCCGTACTCGGCCTTCCCGAAAGCCATCGACCCCCAGCTCTTCCTGACCGCATTCACCGGTGACCTCGGTCTCGGCGACGGCACCCCGCAATCAGTGTTCACCTTGGACAAGTCGGGTCTGAGCCAGGTCCAAACGGACGACAAACCCTTCAGCCAAGCACTCTCGCCCGGCGAGACGATGAGCCTCCCCGATGGCAACGGCAGCCTCACCTTCGACGGTCTCGCGCAGTTCGCCAACTTCCAGATCGCCTACGACCCCGGCAAGGAGGTTTCTCTCGTTGCTGCCGTCCTCCTGCTGGTCGGACTCACCATGTCGCTGGCGATCCCAAGGCGACGCCTGTGGGTCCGCGTCACGAACACGGATGACGGGAATCACATCGAGCTCGCCTCACTCCCTCTGGCAAGGCGCGAGGCACCGGTATCCGAGTCAAGAGACCTGATCGCCGCCCTGGACGGACCCACCACCAAATCCCCCGAGGACGATGGCACATGAACACACAGACCTTTGCCGAACTCTCCGACTCGATGATCTACTCGGCCATCGCCATCTATGGGCTTGCGCTGCTTGCCTATGCCGCTGAGAGCGCAGGACGTGTCGCGACCAGCGGGCCCAGAGTCCGGCAGAGCAACCGTCTGGTCCTGATCGGAGCTGTGGGGACCTCGCTAACTGTGCTGGCTTTCCTGCTCAATGTCGGGGGCGTCGCCACGAGGGCTCTGGCGACTCAACGCGCGCCATGGGGCAACATGTACGAGTTCGTCATCGTGGCCGCCCTTGCCTCCGGCGGCGCCTATCTGATTTTTCTGCGTCGGCAGCCGGTCCGGACGCTCGGGGTGTGGGTCGTCGCGGTCCTGCTGCTGGCATTGGGGCTCGCCGTCACCGTGCTGTACACACCCGCCGGCTCGCTGGTTCCGGTGCTCAACTCGTACTGGCTCGTCATTCACGTAGCGGCCGCGATCACGGCCAGCGGAATCTTCACGGTGGGGTTCGTCGCGGCAGCACTCTTCTTGGTGCGAATCCGCTCCGACAAACGCCAAGGTGTCGATGCCGCTCCATCTCGGCGGTACGCCGCCACCCTTCCGGCCGCGGAGATCCTCGAGCGAGTCGCCCACGGGGCAGCGATGTTCGCATTCCCGATCTGGACGTTCGCGGTGATTGCGGGCGCGATCTGGGCGGAGAACTCCTGGGGACGCTACTGGGGATGGGACCCGAAGGAGACCTGGGCATTCATCACCTGGGTGCTCTACGCTGCCTACCTGCACGCCCAGTCAACCGTCGGCTGGCGCGGAGCCCGAGCCTCCTGGTTCGCGATCGCCGGCTACCTGGCGCTCCTGTTCAACCTGTTCGGCGTGAACCTGTGGATCACCGGTCTCCATTCCTACGCAGGCGTGTAGAGGTTCGCGGCGCTGGCAACGTCTGACGATCTGATGGTGCCCCTGGTCGAGACGCCGTGAACTGGGTGCTGTCCGCGGTCGCGTCCAGCCCGAGGGCGAATCGACTACCGGCCATTTACTACGATCCATCATCGTAGATTCCACTGAGACGAGAGTTGTGCCTGTGACCATCCAGTTGAAAGTCGCGATGCTGATCGCCGCAGCCTTCGTGATCGGCATCGGAGGCCTCCTGTTCTCGACAGGCCGTGACGACGAACCTGCAACGGGCGACTCATCGAAGACCGCGAACGGTGCGCCTGATCCACGCCTCGTACGTCCCGACAGCCACGTTCTCGGGGAACGGGGAACCAGTGACGTGGTGCTGGTCGAGTTCTTGGACTTCGAGTGCGAGGCCTGTCGTGCCGCCTATCCGATCGTCGAGGAGCTTCGCGAGGAGTACGCCGGCGAGGTGACCTTCGTGACCCGGTACTACCCGCTACCTGGGCACTTCAACTCCACCCGCGCCGCGCGGGCCGTGGAGTCGGCAGCGAGACAGGGCAAGTACGAGCAGATGTACCAGCGGATGTTCGAGACCCAGTCTGCGTGGGGTGAGCAGCAGAAACCGATGGATGCGCTGTTTCGCAAGTACGCTGCGGAGCTCGGGCTGGACATGAAGCGGTTCGACGCCGACTACTCGTCCAAGGATGTTGCTGATCGCGTTCAACGCGATGTCGACGACGGCACCGAGCTCGGGGTCCAGGGAACCCCGACGTTCTACCTTGACGGCGAGCTGTTCGAGCCAGCCGCTGCGGAGGACTTCAACACGGCTCTCGACGCTGCACTGGGCAAGTGATGGCCACCACGCGAGCGTCCGGCAGCGATAGGGCCCGTGATGGCGTTCCTGTCACTTCGCTGCCGATCTCTGACAAGGCCCTTGCGTGGCTGCTGCTCATCGCCGGCCTGGTCGGCCTAGCTGCAGCATTCGTGCTGGCGGTAGAGAAGTTCACGCTGCTACGCAACCCGGACTACCTGCCCACCTGCAGCATCAACCCGGTGCTCAGCTGCGGATCGGTGATGTCTGCCGATCAGGCCGAGGCGTTCGGGTTCCCCAACCCACTCATCGGGGTGGCCGCCTTCCCTGTCGTCGCAATGACAGGCGCTGCGCTCCTTGCTGGTGCCGAACTCAAGCGTTGGTATTGGATCGGCCTTCAAGTCGGCGCAACGTTCGGCATGGCCTTCGTGGGATGGCTCATCTTCCAGAGTCTCTACCGGATCGGCGCGTTGTGCCCGTACTGCATGGTGGTGTGGGCCGTGATGGGGGCCGTGTTCTGGTATGTCACTCTCCGAAACGCCGGCGCGGGGATGTTCGGCGCCAGGGTCGGCCGTAGTGCCGTGGTGCGATGGTCTGCACGCTGGCATCTCGTGGTGGTGACCACGGCGGCCGTGCTGGTGCTGACGTTGATCGCACATCGGTTCTGGTACTACTGGTCGACCTTGGCGTAAGCCCGCCGGTCACATTGCAGACGGCGTCGTAAGCCCTGGTTCGCCACCGCCGGATCATCGCCGGACGACGCATCTACTATGAGCGATAGGATTTCATGGGAGACGCTCGCGGATCGAGGACGGACATGCGTGGACTAGGGCAACTTGAGGCCACCGTCATGGGCGTGATGTGGGAGGTCAGAGAGCCTGTCACGGTGCGCGCGGTGGTGGAGAGACTGCAGCAGAGCCGCGAGATTGCGTATACGACGGTGATGACCGTGATGGACAATCTCCATTCGAAGGGCTTCTTGACGCGCGGGCGTGCAGGTCGGGCCTACGTCTACCAGGCTGCGCGACCACGAGAGGAGCACGAGGCGGAGCTGATGGAGGAGGTGCTGGCCGGAAGTGCTGACAGGAGCGCGACGTTGTTGCATTTCGTCGAGAAGATCACGCCTGACGAGCTGGCGCAGCTGAGGGCACTCCTGGCGGACAAGCCGTGACAGCCAGCATCATCTTGCTCAGTCTCGCCTTGGCACTCGGCGGGCTGGGGCCGCGACTGATCGACCGAGTCATGCGACCGGAGTCTGCTCCGATGTCGGGCGTGCTTGCCTGGCAGACGACCTCGGCAGCGGTGCTGCTGTCGTTCGGAATGGGTGCAGCGCTGTTATGCCGCCATATCTGGACGAGTGCATCAGGCCTGGAGCTCCTCGGTCGTTGCGCGGAGCTGCTGACCCATGCACGCACGGCGGAGCCGGTCACTCTCGCTGGGCTGTTGGGGATCACGGTTCTTCTCGTTGGCGCGATGCGAGTGCTCTGGTGCGGCTTCCGGCACGCTCGGAGGATCGGCCGCGACCGCCGTGCGCAGCGACTGAGGCTGGCGATGCTGGCGGTCCCGCACGAGTCTGAACCTGACGTCCGAGTGATCGACCAGGGCCCAGCGACGGTGTTCTGCCTTCCTCACTGGGCTCGTGGTGACGTGTACGTCACCAATGCAGCGCTCGAGGTCTTGTCGCGTGCCGAATTGGCGGCGGTGCTCGAGCATGAGCGCGCTCACCTGCGCGGGCGGCATGCGCTGGTGGTCTCTGCTGCGACGGTGCTAGGGACGGCGTTTCCGTTCGTGCCTCTGTTCCGTGCGGCGGCGAACGCTGTTCCGGGCCTGGTTGAGATGGCAGCGGACGATGCCGCGGTTCGCCATACGGACCGACACGTCGTGGCGGGCGCCCTGCTGTGTCTGGCAGAGGCAGCTACCCCGGCAACGGCATTCGGTGCGGGTGGCAGCACGGTCATCCGCCGGGTGCGTCGCCTGGTCGATCCAGACCCCAGGTCGGGAGGGTTCCGGGTTGTTCTCGTGACGGCCGTGGCGCTGGCCGTACTGCTCGGCCCGATCGCGGTGGGGACGCTTGCTCCGGCTGCTGCATGCCCCTTCGCGATGCCCTGACAAGCGCCAACGGTCTTGGCGCTGGGTTAGTCGCCGTGCTCGGGATAGATCAGAGTCCGGGTGACGAGGTGATTGGGTGCGGCGAGCACTTCCTGCACGATGCGGTCGTGGTGATCGAGCGTGAGTTGCACGTAGGTTGCTTCTGCCGGATATCCGAGGGCGAGCGTGTTGTCGTCGAGGCGGATGACCACCGGAGCGACCCCTGAACCGAACGGCCCTGTGCCGAGGTACTCCCGACCGGTCAACGGAATCGCGGATCGCCCGGCAGCGCCGATGCTCGTGTCGCTGGTGACCTGCTCGTGGACCACCACACGGGGTTCGCGCTCCGTCGCAGCCACAGCCTTCTTGAGCAGGTCGGGAGCAGGTCGAGCCGGCCAGGGGACGAGGAGCGCGGCGGTACCGCCGTCGAACTCCTCGTCGTCGACATAGAGGGTGACGGTGCTGGATCCCGGGCTCCAGTCGATCGGTGTGACGAAGCATCCTTCACCGCACTCGCGAAAGCGCAGTTTCACTGGCGCCTGCCGTGGTGGTGTGACGTTGCCCGACAGCGTGTAGCGATTGCTCCCCGTGTCCGCGGAAGTGGCTGCCGTATCCGGCGTGACGAGCCGGATCACGAGTTGGCCTTGGCTTGCTGTGGCTCCGATTCCGATCCAGCCGGCCCGGGTGCCCAGTGCCACGACCTCACCTGAGGGTGGGGGAGGAAACGGTAGCGGCGCGTCCTCCGGAGTCGGTGGAGCAAGCGCGGTGAGTGCTGAGGAGGCCACGAGCACGCCCGCGAGGGCCCCGATCTCAAGGTGGGCAGCCACCGAAGGCTGCCGGGCACCTCGGCGTAGGAACCAGCGGGCTGCGAGTGCGAGCGCGACGGCCACGAGAACGAGTCCGAGCTTGGCGGCGAGCCAGCGGCCGTACGAGGTATCGGTGAGCATGGGGACGATGTCGCCCAGAGGGACGAGCGGCGCGGCCGCGAGCGTGCCCGCGACCAGCACGGCTACGACGACCCAGAGCGCAGGTCGGGCATAGGTGACGAAGGCATCGCGAGCACCCGGCCCGCCCCGGCGTAGAGCAACCCGGACGGTGTGGACCAGCGCTCCGAGCCACACCGCTGCGGCAAGTAGGTGAAGGCTGAGGAACACCGCACCCCAGCCCGGGAGCTCCGCCTGGGGATGAGCTCGCAGGCCTTCGAGGATCGCGATACCGACCGTCCCTGCGATCAGCACCGTGCGGCGACGGGAGGCCAGCACGACGAGGGCCAGGGCCACCTCGCCTGCGGCGAGCCGTCCCGGGGCGGAGTCGACCAGCACGCCGACCCGGGTGACCCCGCTCGAAAGCGATCCGCCGCCGGCTTGGACGAGCGCCAGGCCGACGGCTCCTAGGAGGGCGAGACCCCCGCCGGTGCGGAGCAGCGGGCGGGGGTCGTCGGGCTCGCTCGTACGCCGCGCCAGGTGCTCTCCGACCAATCCGCCCAGCAGCAGGGCGAGGCCGGCGAACAGCAGCCATCGGAGCACCCCTGTGGGAGTGGCACCTGGTGTTTGTGGCGTCTGTGGACCCAGAGTGAGCCCGGCGCTGGAGCCGACCGCGAACCGGAACTCGGCGGCCATCGAGTCGCCATCACGCGCGGTGACTGCCCAGGCCACCTCGTACTCGCCTGGCTCGAGGCGCGACAGCAACGGCACCGACAGGACTCGGTCGCCGCGGCTGAGCCTCACCGCTCCTACCGGGGCTGCCCCGTCCGGGCCTGTGATGGTGAGCGCGCTGCCTGCGGGGGCGACGGCCTGATCGAAGACCAGCTGGATCTGCCGCGGCGAGGTGGGGACTGCACCGTTGGCGGTGGGTGTGGTGAAGAGGAGGGTCGCGTGCGCCTGCGCTGGTGAGGGGAGGCTCAGCAGCACGATGCAGACGGCGGCCAGTACCACCAGCGATCGGATCACCGTGCGTGGAGGGGTTTGAAGCGGCGAAGCCGGAGGCTGTTGCTGACCACGAACACCGAGGAGCTCGCCATGGCGGCGCCGGCGATGAGTGGGTTGAGCAGACCGAATGCAGCTAGGGGTAGGGCGGCCACGTTGTAGAAGAACGCCCAGAACAGGTTGCCCTTGATGGTGCCCAAGGTCTTGCGGGCCAGCCTGATGGCGTCGACGGCGCCCCGCAGATCACCCTTGACCAGGGTCAGGTCGGCAGCGGCGATGGCGGCGTCGGTGCCGGTGCCCATGGCGAGGCCGAGGTCGGCCTGCGCGAGCGCGGCCGCGTCGTTGACGCCATCGCCGACCATGGCGACGACCTTACCGTCGGCTTGGAGTTTCTTGATGACGTCGACCTTGTCCTCGGGGTGGACTTCGGCGATGACATGCGCGATGTCGACCTGGGCAGCGATGTGCTGTGCGGCCGCCTCGTTGTCGCCGGTGAGGAGGATCGGCGTCAGGCCGAGCCTCTTCAAGTCGACGACGGCGCCCGCGCTGGTGGGCCGGAGCGCGTCCGCGACCACCAGCGCCGCCCGCGCCTGTCCGCTCCAGGCAGCGAGCACGACCGTGTGACCGGCCGCCTCGGCATTGCGCTGTGCAGAAACCAGAGCGTCAGGGATCGCCAGACCCAACGTGGCAAGCCATGTTGCCCGACCGGCGAACACCTCGTTGCCGTCCACGACGCCGCTGACGCCCCGACCCGCATGGTTGTGGAAGTCCGAGACAGGTCGAGGGTCGCTGAGTGTTTCGGCAATGGCGCGGGCAATGGGATGTTCGCTCGCATGCTCGATCGCACCTGCCAACTGCAGGGCCTCTTCCCGGTCCGTCCCCTCGTCGGTGATGACCTCGAGAAGCCGCATCCGGCCCTCGGTGACAGTACCGGTCTTGTCCAGGACGATGGTGTCCACACGTCGGGTGGACTCCAGCACCTCGGGTCCACGGATCAGTAGACCGAGGTGGGCACCACGGCCGGTGCCGACCATCAGCGCAGTCGGGGTGGCCAGGCCCAGTGCACAGGGGCAGGCGATGATGAGGACGGCGACAGCCGCCGTGATCGCTGCGGTGGCAGTGTGACCGAGACCGATCCAGAGCCCGAAGGTGCCGGCCGCGATGACCAGGACGGCGGGTACGAAGACTGCTGACACCCGGTCAGCGAGCCGTTGGGCATGGGCCTTGCCGGTCTGCGCCTGCTCGACGAGGCGGGCGATCTGAGCCAACTTGGTGTCGCTGCCGACCCGAGTTGCTCGTACGACGAGTCGACCCCCTGCGTTGACGGTAGCTCCTGTGACGGTGTCGCCCGGGGCGACTTCGACTGGGACCGCCTCGCCGGTGAGCAGTGACTCGTCCACCGCGGAGGCGCCGTCGACGACCTCGCCGTCGGTGGCGATCTTCTCGCCGGGGCGTACGACGAACTCCGTGCCGATCGTGAGATGGTCGACGGGGATACGCACCTCGACGCCGTCTCGCAAGACTGCGACGTCCTTCGCCCCGAGGTCCAGCAGGGCACGGATCGCCTCGCCGGCGCGGCGTCTCGCTCGCGCCTCGAAGTAGCGGCCGGCGAGGATGAACGCCGTCAGGGCGGCAGCGACCTCGAGGTAGATCTCCGGAGTGCGGCCGAGCTCGCCGGACCGCGGCATCAGGGAGAACTCCATGTGCATGCCCGACTCGCCGGCACCTCCGAAGAACAGCGCGTAGACACTCCACCCCCAAGCGGCCAGCACACCGATCGAGACCAACGTGTCCATCGTGGCCGCACCGTGCCGAGCGTTGACGGCGGCAGCACGGTGGAAGGGCCATGCACCCCACAGGGCGACCGGTGAGGCGAGCGCAAACGCGAGCCACTGCCAGAACTGGAACTGCGCCGGCGGCACCATCGACAGCACCACCACCGGTAGGGACAGCACGGCAGACAGGATCAGCCGATCCCGCAGGGAACGGATGCGCCGCGCCTCGGCCGCCTCTGCCGACGCCTCACCAGATCCGTGCTCTGGTCTCGGGAGTGCGGCGCCGTATCCGGCGGTCGCGACGGTCGCAACCAGCTCGTCGGGCAACACGCTGCCTGGGAACGTGACGTGCGCGGAGGCCGTGGCGAAGTTGACCGTCGCGAGGACGCCGGGCATCTTGTTGAGCTTCCGCTCGATTCGGGTCGCGCAGGATGCGCAGGTCATCCCGGTGATCGTGAGGTCCACGGTGCCGCCTGTGGCGGGCCCTGCGGACAGCGAGGTGTCGGTCATGGCGTCCTTTCTACTATCTGACATAGTAGTAGCACTGTCGCGAACGAACGGAGACCATCCCCATGAACCTTGGCGCCATCCTCCTTGCCGGCCTACTGGCTGGCGGCGTCTCATGTGCCGCCGTCCAAGGTGGCCTTCTGGCCGGTCTGGTGGCGCGCCAGAAGGGTCGCACGACCGGGATTGAGGGCGGGAAGCGACAGCCGGCGATGAAGCAGACGTGGCAGGCACAGCTCGGAGGTGACCTGGCTCCGGTGGGCGGCTTTCTCGCCGGGAAGATCACCTCGCACGCTCTGTTCGGCGCGCTGCTCGGCGCAGTCGGCTCGGCCGTCCAGCTCTCTCCGAATCTCCGCTCGACCGTGCAGATCGTGGCGGGCCTTCTGATCATCGCCTTCGGTCTGGCTCAGCTCGGCGTACCGGGCTTCAGGAGTTTCGCGATCACTCTGCCCGCCTCCTGGGTGAAGCTCGTGCGTGGTCGTGCACACTCGACAAGCGCCCTGGCTCCAGCGATCCTCGGGTTCGCCTCGATCCTGCTGCCGTGTGGCGTGACGCTGTCGATGATGGCGCTGGCCATCACCTCAGGATCCCCTGTACGGGGCGCGCTCACCATGGCTGTGTTCGTTCTCGGCACCGCGCCGTTGTTCACCCTCATCGGATATGTCGCTCACAAGGCGGCGGCTGCCTGGAAGGGCCGGCTCGCGCTCGCCACCGGCATCGTTGTGCTTCTCGCCGGGTTCTACACGCTGAACGGCGGCCTCACCCTGGCCGGTTCGCCGCTGGCCGCGCAGAATCTCAAACAGACCTTCGGTATCGACCAACCAGCGATCGCGGACGCCTCTACGGTGACGATGGCCGACGGCACACAGACTGCGGTCATCACAGTCACCTCGGGCCGGTTCTCGCCAGCAAACCTCGCACTCAAGGCAGGCGTCCCGACCAAGGTGATCTTCCGTTCCCAGGGCGCCTACGGATGCGTACGAGCGCTCGTCGTCCCCGCCCTCAACACTCAAACAGTTCTGCCCGAGAACGGCGACACCCCGTTCGACCTCGGCATCACCAAGGCCGGGCGCATCGACTACTCGTGCTCGATGGGCATGTACTCCGGCACCATCACGATCAGCTAGGACACCATGCAGACCACCTATACCTGGGCCGTGACCGGCATGCACTGCAACAGCTGCAGCATCCTCATCGACGAGGCCGTCGAAGAACTCGATGGCGTGACTTCTTCGACCACTTCGCTCAAGAAGAAGCTCACTACTGTCACGCTCGACCCCACCCGATGCGAACCTGCCCACGTCGCCGAGGCGATCCGCATCGCCGGCTACGACGTCAACCCTGTATCCGTGAGCGCTCAGGCTGCACCCGCACGGCGCGCATGGTTTCGCCGGGCACGGTCGTGAGGTCCTGATGGGCAACCGCTCAAAGAGATGGGCGCAGAAGAGTCTGTGGCCCGTGTATGCGTTCGGGGCGTTCATCGTCATCGGCTTCACGCTCACCGTGCTCGGGGTGCGGACGTGCCTGTGAACGCGCCATCGCACACCCATCTGGCGATGCGGGTGACTCTCGAGGGGCGCGACCGATACCGGTGGATCAGTCTCGGGGCGGCGGGCCTGGCAGTGATCGCTGGAGGCATGGCGGTGTTCGGCTTGCCCCCGATCGATCTCCACGGGCCGTTGCACTGGTACGGGATCATGGACCCGCTGTGCGGCGGCACTCGTGCCGCCCGCTACACCGCGATGGGTCGGTGGGGTGAGGCATGGCGCTACAACCCACTCGGCATCGCCACCGTGCTGGTCGTAAGCCTGCTGCTCCTACGTGGCGCCACCGGCATCATGACCGGCCGTTGGCTCACCGCGCACATCACCTGGACCCGCCGCGCACGCAGGATCGCCATCGCTGCGGCCGTGATCTTGCTGATCCTTCTCGAGATCCGGCAACAGGGTCGGGCCGACCTGCTGATGCAGGGCACCTTCACCTTCATCGACCACCCTGTTCGTTGAACCCTGACCCTGAGGATCGAACCATGCACCGCCTGCCTGTTCTTGTAGCGATCTCCTCCTCCGTGATCCTGCTTCTGGGCGGCTGCGCGTCGGACCAACCGGAACGCTCAGCCGCCACGGGCGACGATCAACAGATCGGCCACATCCACGGGCTCGGCATCGATCCCGCCGACGGCGCCCTGTATGCAGCAGGACACCTCGGGGTCTTCAAGATCGAGAACGGCACACCAACCCGCATCGCCAACCGCTGGCAAGACACCATGGCGTTCACCGTCACCGGTCCGCACACCTTCCTGGGCAGCGGCCACCCGGACCTGAACGAGGACCTGCCGCCCCATCTCGGTCTGATCGAATCCACCGATGCAGCCAAGACCTGGAAACCCCTGTCACTCCAGGGCGAGGCCGACTTCCACGCACTCGAGGTCGTCGGCAACCGGGTGTTCGGCTACGACTCCAACAGCAGCCAGATCCTCGCCACCACCGACCGTACGACGTGGAAGAGCGTGACGGAGGGCGAGTTCATCGACCTCGCCTCATCGTCGGGCAAGACTGATCAGGTCCTCGCCACCACCGGAGCGGGTGAACTCGTCCGGGTGGACCTCGGCGGCCAGACCACGAAAGTCGCCGACGCACCCCGGCTCGTGTGGATCGACGCCACCCCGCGCGGCGTGCTCGTCGGCACCGGACCTGACGGCAAGGTCTACACGGCCGACTCTGCAACCGGCGACTGGATCAACCCAGGATCGGTCACTGGGCAACCCGAAGCCCTCGACGCCACGGACACCGTCTGGCACGTCGCAACCGATACCGGAATCTACGCATCCGAGGATCAGGGGGCGACGTGGTCCAAGATCGTCGAAATCGGACAGTAACTGCGTAAGTGCCCCGGTTGATCCGACAGCGGCGTCACCGCGAACGGGTCCTGTCCGGCAGTTTCTCCAGTACGAGCTGGATCGATCCGATGTTCCAACATGGACTCCAGGATCGACGTTACCCAAAGGTGGCGCCGAAACGGCCTTGGTGCTGTGACGCCGACGGACGCGCGTCGGCGAATTTTGCGTGCCTCCTAGGTCTCAGTTGCTGGTTGGTCCTTCCAAGACAGCGCAACGAGCAGGAGTCCGCCGGTCACGATGAAAACGTCCGCGAGGTTGAAGGTGGGCCACCAGCCGGTGTGCAGGTAATCGGTGACGTGCCCGTCCGGCGTGCGATCGATGAGGTTGGCGAGCGCGCCGCCGAGAATGACGGCGAGCGCGAGGCCCCAGGGCTGGCTTGCTTCTGGCGTGGTGCGCCATAGCAGCACTGCTACCCCTGCCGTGAGAAGGGCGGTTATCCCGACGACGATCCAGGACGGAGCGTCGGCTGCGAAGGAGAATGCGACGCCGGGGTTGAAGGTGAGCCGGAGATCGAGAAGGCCGCCTTCGATCGGAGCAGCAGGTAGGGCGCGTTCGGCCCATGCCTTGATTCCGAGGTCGGCTCCGGCAAGGACGGCGGCCAGGACGAGCAGCCCGATCCGGCGTTTGAGGACGCGGGACCGAGCTGCGACGGTGGTGCTAGGGGCTGTCACTGGCAGTCCTGCGAGCACGAGGACGCCTGGCCGGAGCCGGGCTCGTTGTCGTCGTCTTCGCAGCCATCGTCGCAGACGAGTTCGCCTTCCCAGGCTTCCTTGCCCTCCATGATGGCGAAGGCGGCGATGACAAAGCCGGCTACGGGGTCGATCCAGGTCCAGCCCAACAGCGCGAAGGCCACCAGTCCCGCGAAGGTCGATACGGACAGCCACGCGCACAGCTTCGTTTCGGCGGCGTCGGCGACGACGAGGCGGGAGTTCATCTCCAGACCGGCCTTGCGCTTGGCGTGGGCCAGCCAGGGCATGATGACGATGGAGACGCCGGTCAAGACGATGCCGACCAGGGAGGTGTCGGGTTTCTCGCCGCTGACGAGGTCGCGGATGCCTTCGATGGTGACGTAGGCGGCGAGGGCGAAGAACGTGACGGCGATGAACTTCAGGGCCCTGCGTTCCTTGGCCTCGTCTGGTTCGCCGCCCTTCATCTCCGCGAGCAGCCGCACCAGGACCACCGTCGCGGCAGCGACCTCGATGCTGGAGTCGACCCCAAAGCCGATCAGCGAGACCGCCCCGGCGACCGTGCCGGCCGCGATCGCGATGATGCCCTCGACGACGTTGTAGCCGATCGTGAACTGGGCGTACCTGACAGCGCGGCGGGCAGCCTTGCCGGTCACGTCCGGCGTGGTGGCCGTGGTCGGTGTGCTGCTCATCGGGTGGACTCCTCAGGGCCGATGGAGTTGGATCCGTAGGTGGGGCACAGGTCGACGGCGTCGCCGGTAGCGGCGAGCAACTGCTCTGCGGAGGCGAGCAGGTCGAGCAGCTCCGGCCTAGCGAGCGAGTGCAGGGTGGCGCGGCCTTGTGGCCGGGAGGTGATCAGGCCACAGTCGCGCAGGCAGGCGAGGTGCGCGGAGACTGTGGACTGCGCCAGCCCCACGCAGCTGACTAGGTCCGTGACGCGGGCCTCGCCCTCTGCAAGTCGCCGCAGAATCGCCAGGCGTGCCGGGTCTCCCAGGGAACGGAACAGGGCAACGGCCGCGGTCGGCGCCCCACATGAGGTGGTAGCCGACAGTGCGCTCTCCGTGCTATCAATCGTCATGGAACGATGATAACTGTCGTAGTCGATGTTTATCTAGAAGGGGTCGTGTCATGTTGATGAACCGAATCGAGAAAGCAGCGGTCAACAGTCCCGCCCGCCGGGCCCTGCAACGCTTCTACGAGGTCCCCGCGCTGTTGCGGCTGGCCGGCGGGCCGCTACCAGAGGGCGGCCGCGCCGTGGAGATCGGCTGCGGCTCCGGGTACGGCACACGGATGATCCTCGACCGCTTCCAGGCCGCACAGGTCGATGCACTTGACCTCGATCCCGACATGGTGGCCAAGGCCCAGCACCGCCTAGCGGACCGTCCGGACCGGGTGCGCCTCCAGGTAGCGGACGCCACCGACCTGAAGGCGGCGTTTGATGCCGCGGACGCCACCTATGACGCGGCCTTCGACTTCGCGATCATCCATCACATCCCCGATTGGCGCGCGAGCGTCGCTGAGATCGCACGTGTGCTGAAACCCGGCGGAATGTTCATCTTCGACGAAGTCACCGCCCATGCCCTGGCCCGACCGACCTACCGGCGACTGTTCGACCACCCCGAGCACGACCGATTCACCGCGCAGGATTTCCTCGCCGAGCTACCCCATCACGGCCTGGCTGTGACCGGTGCATTCACCCGCATCCAGGGCGACTATCTGCTCGGCGCCGCCCGCAAGCTCGACTTCGGCAGCGAATGAGCACGATGCCCATCACCGAGGGACGTGATTTCGGCAGGTCAGAGGGCGTGCCGCACCGCACGTCAGGTGGCGGCTTGAAAATCGCCATGTCACGGTGAGCGGGTGTTCGAGGGCGAGGGTGGCCACTGGCGGAGTGGTTTCGACCCTGGGTAGTAGGAGCGCGGCATGCCGCGCTGACTGCATCAGGGGGTGCAACGGTCATGAGGGCGGCGTCCAGGCGGGAAGCGACTCCAGACGCGTTGATACCCCCTGCGCGATCGAGTTCTCTCGAGGTGGCTTCGAGCGGACGAGTGCACCAGGACAGGCTCTGTGACGGTGAGCGAGCCAAGATCCTCACGCCGGAGCAGGACGCACGGGCGGTGCGAGCGCTGGCCGTGTTCAAGGCGAAGCGGGATGCGTTCTTGGCGGGGGTGCCGTTAGAGCAGCTCGACGCGGATGTCTGGGTTGTCGACGTAGATGCGGTGAACGCCGAAGTCGCGTAGCAGTCTCTGCCGTAGAGCGACGGGTGCTGATTCGTCTTCCAAGGCTTGGGCCAGCTCGGCGAACCGCTCGGCAATCTCTCCGGCGAACGGGAGAATCTCGATCTGCGCGCTGTCACCAAGGTCAGCCAGGTCGGCCCGCGCCGCACTGACCGCCTCATCAGTGCGGCGCTTCGTCGACACGAGGTCGTCGTCATCGAGAAGGCCCTTGATCGCCAGTCGTTTGGCGTTCTTCCACTCGGCTTCAGACTCCGCGATGCGGGCCTCTAGGGCGGTCCGCCTTCGGGCGTGTTCGTCTTTGGAGACGCCGCGGCTGACCGTGACCTGGACCGTGGCGCCACCACGTATCGGCTGCGAACCGACACCCTTGATGATGCGGTCGGCCAGCATGCTGTTCACGCGCGTGCAGGTGCCTGGATAGCCTTCCTTGGCCACCATTCCGGGTCGAGTGCCGGGGCAGTAGAACCTGATGCGGATCTTCATGTTCGGTTTGCCCGGATTATCGACTCGGGCGTACATGCGGTGTCCGCAGCGGGCGCAGTAGACGAACCGATCCAGGACGTGCTCGGGAACGACGCGCTTCTTCATGCGGCGTTCGCCGCGTCGAGCCATGCGCTGAGTGTGCACGCGGTCCCAGAGGTCGGGATCCACGAGCGGACCGAGCGGGGAAGCCTTCACGACACGTCCAGGGTCGTCCTCGTCGCGGGCTTCCAGGTAGGCCCTGCCGTTCTCGTCGCGAAGAACCTGCCGCCGGCCCCACACCAGTTCACCCTTGTAGAGAGGGTTGTCGAGGATTCCGTTGATCGTGTTTCCGCCCCACCCGGACCGTCGTGTCTTGGTTGGTACCGCTTCCGTATTCAGCCGTCGGGCGATTTCGTCGGAGGGCACGCCTTCATCGGCCCATGCGAAGATCTGCTTGAGCCAGGGGTATTCGTCCGGGTGCAGTTCGAGTTCGCCTGAACGCACCTTGCGGCCTCCGACGAAGGCCGGCATCCCGCTGGGAAGCTCGACGCCATCGACCACGAGCGGCTTCATACGTACGCCGTACGCGGGGCGCATGGCGATCGTGGAGCCGGCCGCAACCTTGGCGCGAAGATTGCGGCGAGTGCGGCGCCTGACCTTGAGCACCTCGCCCTTCGCGTTCACGGCGCGTAGGTCGGCGTCGTACATCGCGTCCTCGTCGTGCGGATCGATCAGGCCGATGTCCTCTGTCACGAGCGTGATGCCGAGTCGTTTGCACAGGGTGGTGATCTGCTGGCGCTGGCCGATACCTGCGGTGAGTCGCTCGAGCTCGTTGACTACCAGGTAGTGCACATCGCGGTTGGCTTCCAGGTAGTCGAAGAGCTCTTGGAGGCCCGGGCGGTCGGCGAGACTGCGAGAGACACCTTCGTCGGCGAACGAGTGCGTCAAGACGATGTCGTGTTCGGCGGCAACGGCGTCGTTGATCGCGCGCTGCTCAGCCGTCGAACCCTGCTCGTCGGTCGAGTAGCGCGTGTAACCAACTCCGTGCCGCACCTGCGGCCCGGCGTTGTGGCGCCGTGCGTTCACGGATGCATCGTACCGCGATTACGTACAACTAGAACGGATGTCGTCCCACTTCGGCTCGAACGCGTATCCGCCGCCGGTCGGCACGCCCTTCGCGGGCTTCGCGAGCATCGGCAGGATCGGCGGCATCACAGGAAGGTCCACGTCTGACACGATAGGTCAGCCGGTGTGCGGTCGCTGCCTCATTCGGCGGGCAGGAGCACCGTGGACAGCATCACGCGCTGCTTGCCGGTCGCTTCCTCGAGGTACGGGGTGATCAGCTCGTTGAATCCCTGCTGGATCAGCGCGAGGTCCTTCTCGTCGACGTACAACGCACCGGTGCCGAACCCGAGGTGACTGCGGGTCACCTCCCCGAGGCCCAGTGAGCCATCGAAGGTGCGGAGCAGCTCGCCGACGAAGGCGAGGAAGCTGGCTCTGAGCTGCTCGTCGGAGAGCGTCGCCAGCTCGGCCTGCTCGACGTGGGCCAACCGCTCGCCCAGTGTGTAGGTGCGCTCGACGGTACCGCGCACCCGGCGCTCGGAGGTGACGGCGAGGACGCCCGCCTCGACGAGCACTGCGACGTGTCGGTACAGAGTCGCCTGGGGGACGTCGGTCAGCAGCTCCCTGAGCTGGGCGGTGGTCAGGTCGCGGCCGCCGACGGCCTGCAGGATCCGCAGCCGGACGGGATGTGCCACGACCTCGGAGATATTGCCTTGCGGTGGCATGTTCCCTCCAATATTCTCACTTTGAGAATGTTCCTGATCTGAGCATATTCTAGGAGATGAGATGACCACTCTCGCGGTCGAGGACCACCTGCTGACCCTCACCTTCCCTGGCTGGGAGCGGTTCATGACGGGTCGCGCGAGCCACTCCGTCGCCGTCGATGCCGTCGAGTCCGTGGAGGTGCTGCCCGGATGGAGCTCGGAGATCTTGGGCTGGCGCTCGGGCCTGGCGATCTCCGGCCTCCGCAAGCTGGGCACCTTTCGGCATCCCGAAGGCACCCGCAGGCTGGTCTCGATGACGCGGGGGCTGCCTCTGCTGCGGATCCGGTTGCGCGACCGGGAGGCGGGCGGCGGGTTCGACGAGCTGCTGGTCAGCGCGCCGGAGGCTGTCGCGGTGGCCTCCGAGCTCGACGCCTTGGCTCGGCCGTGAGTGCCGCGGTGGCTGCAGACGTGGCGACAGGGGACCAAGTGCTGACCGGCCCGACCCTGCTGGTCGAGCGCCTGAGCAAGTCCTTCGGTGCGTTACCGGCTCTGACCCGGGTTGATCTGGTCGCCCGGCCGGGGCGGGTGACCGGCTTCATCGGCCCGAACGGCGCGGGCAAGAGCACGACCTTGCGCATCCTCGCCGGGCTCGCCGGTGCGGATGAGGGCGCCGCGACGATCGGCGGGGTGCCGTACGCCTCGCTGAGCCGTCCGGCCCGGGTGCTGGGCGTCGTCGGAGATCTGGCCGGCGCTCATCCCGGGATGAGCGCCCGCGGTCACCTGGAGACGCAGGCCGCATTGATCGGTGTCGCCGCCGATCGGGTCGAGGAGGTGCTCGCGGCGACCGGTCTCGACTCGGTTGCGCGCCGACGGGTCCGGGGCTTCTCGACCGGCATGCGGCAGCGGCTGGCGTTGGCGACGGCCCTGCTCGGGCAGCCGTCCGGCCTGATCCTCGACGAGCCGACCAACGGCCTGGATCCTTCGGGCATCGTGTGGCTACGTCGCCTGCTGCGAGCCTTCGCCGACGCTGGTGGGACGGTGCTGGTCTCCAGCCATGTGCTCACCGAGCTGCAGCAGGTCATCGACGACCTGGTGCTCATCGAGGGCGGCCGCACCCTCTGGTCCGGTTCTCTGACCGACTTCACCGGCGACCACGCCTCGTTGGAGGACGCCTACCTGAGCATGATCGAGGAGAAGATGGCATGCGAGAGCTGATGAACGCGGTCCGGGGTGAGTTCGTCCGACTGACCCGCACCCGGCTGCCTCTGTGGACGCTGGTCACCGCAGTGGCGTGCGGCGGCCTGCTCACCGGTCTCGTCGGACTGACCGGGCCCGAGAACGCCACGCCGCCGATGCCCGGCCTGGACACGGCCGCAGGCGTATCCGGGCTCTTGAGCCTGCTCGGCGTCACCCTCTTCGTGCCCGCGCTGATCGGCACCGTGGCGATCACCGCTGAATACCGACATCGCACGGTGGCCACCACCTTCCTCGCGGTCCCGAGGCGCGGCCGGGTGTTGGTGGCCAAGCTCGTCGTCTACTCGGCGCTCGGCCTGGCCTACGGGCTGGTCATGGCGCTCTCCGCGGTCGCGGGGATCTACGCCGGCACCTCTGCCCACGGGATCGAGCCGGGGCTCGGGATCGGCGCCATCCTCGCCACGGCGTTGAGGCACGGCATCGCCGCGGCCATCTACATGCTGCTGGGCGTCGGGATCGGAGCCGTCGCCCGGCACCAGCTGGTCGCGATCGGGATCACGCTGGGCTACTTCTACCTCGTGGAGAACCTGATGATGATCCTCCCCGGGGTCAACGTCGCCTATCCGTTCCTGCCCGGCGGGGCCACCGCCGCACTCACCGGGTCGACCGCGCTGCTGGAGATGGTCGTGGCGGAGACGGGTGTGAGTGGACCCGTCGTCCAGGCTCCGCTGGTCGGGGCACTCGTGCTCGTCGGTCATGCCCTGGCTTCCTCGGCGCTGGCTGCCGTCGTCTCACTGCGTCGCGACGTCGTCTGAGGCGGTCGGGGCGGCCCGAGGCTCTGTGCCCATCGGCCTCAGCTCGAGAGCGCTTTGGCCTTCAGGGTCTCGAACTCGTGCTGGTCGATGGTGCCGGCGTCGAGGAGCGCCTTGGCGTTGGCGATCTGATCGGCCGGGGAGGTCGGTACACCCGCAACCTTCTTGATGTAGTCGTCCTGGGCGGCCTGCATCTCCGCGGCCTTGGCTTGCTGGCGCTCGTTCATGCTGCGGCCGCGGACGATGAGATAGATCAGCGCGCCGAGCCAGGGCACGAAGATGAGGAGCAGCGCCCATCCGGCCTTGGCCCAGCCGCTGAGCGAAGAGTCGCCGAACAGGTCGAACAGACAACGGATCCAGACCATCAGTGCGGCGATCCAGATGAAGAACCAGAACGACCAGAGGATCACATCTCCGAAGTCGTTGGTCATGGCGTCCATGGCAAGCCTCTTCCCTTGATCGGTCGGGGCGAGTCTGATCGCCCTCGCCTCACGCCGCCTCACCCGTTTGCGGTGACCTGCGCCCGAGGGTGACCGTCGGGGCAACGTCCCTCACGCTCAGAAAGGAAGAAGGTTCCGACCGAGCACGACGTTCTGAAGCAGGCCGACGACTGCTGCGCTCTGTGCATGAGTCAGTGCGGTGAGCGCGACGTTCGCCGTCTACAGTTGTCCCGTGCGTTTCGGCGTACGTTCCCCGGTTGGTCTGCCGGCAGGGCCCGCTTGGCTTTGAACCAAGATTTAGCGACGCAGGTTCGACTCCTGCCCGGGGAGCAGGGCAACGGCCCGAGGTCATCCGACCTCGGGCCGTTCGTGGCTCTGCACCGGTCGGCTTTTCGCTAGACCTGCGGCGCGAACATCTGAGCTGGGTACGGGGCTACTGAAAACGCCAGGGGAGCGGGTGAGTGAGGGCCACGATGGACCCCATGTTGCTAAGCCTCTTGACCGCCGTCACACCGACCCCGGAGCCGAGCCTCGGTGACCGGGTCTTCCCCGTCATCATCGGCGCGTTGGTCGCGCTGGCTGGCTCTGTTTTCGTTCAGTTCTGGCTCGTTCCTCGGGTGGACACACGCAAGCGCCGAGAGCAGCGCTGGGAGGAGGACGTGCTCGCTCTCGGGAAACTCCTGACGTTTGAGCACCCGCCGATCGTCAGTGGGGTGAGGGTCGGGCTTCACACCGTCGGAATGGTCGCCGAGGCCGCGGGCGAGTTGGACGGTGACCAATGGTCGGCATTGCATGCGCAGGAACGCGAGAACCTAAGGGAGGCCAACCAGGCGTTTAACGCGCTTCGTCTCCAGATCGATTGGCTCTCCGACCGAGTGATCTCGCTCGCTCCGACCAATTCCGCGATCCAGCAGTTCGGGGAGCTGTCACGCCGGTACAACTTCCGCCACGCGAAACTCATGTTGCTTGAGTGGCGGCCGGACCTTGACGAGGAAGCGCCGACCACGGAGGAGATCAACAAGGCGGGGGAGGCTCTGAATGCCGTGACGATCGAGATCGTGACCGCTCTTAAAGCGATGTTGGTCTCGCCACCGCCGCGCAACCCCACTGTGCATAGGCGAGCACGCAAGGAGTGACAGGCACCGAAGTTCGCCGCGCCGGCACGAGACGTGGTGGCGTGAACTCAGTGCCTGTCACTGGGTTTCAGGATGTGCGGCGGACCGCGCGGTGGATAGCGTCCACGAAGGGCTTGTCTTCGGCCCTTGTAGATGCATCGAGGCTGTCGAACGGGATCATCGACTCGTGTTCCTCGCCCTTGGTTTGCATCCACGCGACCCAAGCGTCGTGAACGTCTCTAGCGGTCACGCTCTCGCCCTTCACAAGGGACAGCACGGCATACAGGCGGAATAGGTCGTCGCTCTCACCGGGGACGCCGACGTTCGGGTCTACTGATTCCCGGATCGTCTGAGCGATGTCGTCGAGGTAGGTCATGAGCACAGGATGGACCATCCGAGCACGAGATCGATGAGTGCGAAGAGCGCCGGCGCGAATCGCTCGATCGTCCCGAGTTCGGCGTAGCGCGGCCTCCATCGCTTGACAGGGTCACGTTTGAGCTCGGTCCACTCGTCCGCGAAGAGGGACACGGGCAACTGGCTCTCAAGTGGTCGACGCGCTCGCCAGCGGGATACCGGTGATCCATCTCGGCTAACCCGAGGCTGTTGAT
This sequence comes from Nocardioides sp. NPDC057767, assembly GCF_042798275.1. Classification (NCBI taxonomy): domain Bacteria; kingdom Bacillati; phylum Actinomycetota; class Actinomycetes; order Propionibacteriales; family Nocardioidaceae; genus Nocardioides; species Nocardioides sp. NPDC057767. The sequence continues at coordinate 144,939 of NZ_JBHVKJ010000002.1, forward strand.
GCGGTGCTGATGTCGTTCCCGGAGGTCCGGTGGGTAGTGGTCGAGCTGTGGTGCCCGGCTGACGACGCCGAGATGAGGTTGCGGGAGCGCGGTGACTCCGATCTTGCGCGGCGCATGGACGCATGGCGTGAGACCCCGAGGCTCGACACTGCGGACCTGCGCATCGATACGGCGCCGGTGTTTCCGGAGTTTGTGGCCAGCATGATCGACACGAAGGTTCGTGCCTGACCGACGAGCGTGCTTGGTCCGTTCCTGCTCGTGTGGCTGCTCGCTGTAGCGATCGATGCCGAGTAGTACCCAGCCCGCGGTCATCTGGTCGCGCAGTTGCTCGAGGGCGGCTTTGTAGGTCTAGGGTCTCGTCACGACACAACCCGCGCATGGGAATCACCGAGTCGGTGGTCGACGGTGATGTGGAAGTTGGCAACATCAAGGTGGTTAGGTGACGATGACGGAAAGCCATGTCGAGGTCGATCTCGAGGGAGCGTTGGAGCTTTTCTTGGATCTTAACGAGTGGGTGGTCTCATTCGACCGGATCGGGTCGCGAATCGCAGATGGCTACGATCCGCAAATTCAGGACGAGTATGTGACCAAGTCAGATATGACGCGTCGCTTGGCGAAGCATCGACGGCTGATCGGAGAGCTCGTGGAAGCGGCGATTGGTGCGGATCGACTGGAGGAACTCGCGGAGAGTACTCCAGTTTATGGCGATGAAGGTGACGGATGGATTCGACGGCGACCACGTTAGGCCCGGATCGTTCACCGGTGCGGTGTCGTGATCGGCGTGTAAGAAAACGGATCCCGATCAAGGATGTACGTGTCGGAGACCGGGGCTGGGCGACCAACCGGGTCACCGGGGCACGAGGCGGATGTCGATCCGGGCGACTTGCTGGACAGAGCCGCCTGGCTGGACGGCACACGGGCGGCACACCAACCCACCCACATTCGGTACCACTCAGTGTCACTCCCGCACGCTCAGCCGAGGGTGAGAGCGTGCCTTTGAATCAGGACTAGCGACGTAGGTTCGACTCCTACCCGGGGAGCCATGATCGAGCGAAAGAGCCCCTGAGCGTGGGCTTCAAAAGCCCGCCATGGCGGGGAAATGGCCACACCTCCGCGGAGACACGCGCGCAAATTCCCGCCATGGCGGGAAAATGCCGCGCTGCGACTCACGCTGCGCCACTCAGCCGTGGCGGCGGAGGAAGAAGCGGAGGATGTCGTTGAACGCCTCAGGGGCCTCGAGGTTGCTGACGTGACCGCAGCCGGGGATGACGGCGAGGTCCGCGCCCGGGATGCGGTGCTCGAACTCGCGGGCGACCGACAGGGGTGAGCGTGCGTCGAGAGCGCCCCAGATGAGCTGGGTGGGGACCCGGATGGTGTCGAGCACGTCGGTCAGGTCGGCCTGGGCCATCGCGGTCAGGGCGGTGAGCATGCTGTGGCGGCGTACGTCGGCCGACATCGCCTCCAGCAACGGCACGAACGCCGGCGGGGGAGCCCCGGCGAAGAGGCCGGGAAGGGTCGGGTCGAAGGAGCCGTCCGGCTGGTCGCGGAGGCCGGCGAGGCGGGCATCGGCCTCCTCGACACCGAGCGAGCCGCGCCAGCCGGCGTAGCCGTCCGCGAGGACGAGGCTGTGGACGACGCCGGGGTGGCGGCGATACAGCTCGAGGATGACGGTCACTCCCCAGGAGAGCCCGACGACGGTGCACGGAGAGACGTCCAGGGCGCGGATCAGCCCGGCCAGACAGTCGCCGTAGTCGCTCAGCCCGAACCCCGTGGGCACGTCGGAGGAACCGCCGGCGCCGGGCTCGTCCCAGGCGATCACGGTGAACTCGTCAGCGAGGGCGTCGAGCTGGGGCGCCCAGGTGCGACCGTCCTCGGCGCCGCCGTGGACGAACACGATCGCAGGGCCGGTCCCGGCCTGCTGGAAGGCGACGCGCAACCCGTCGATCTCGACGACATCCATGACTCCGACGCTAGCTCAGCAGCCGCGATTCGGCTTGACACATCGGGCAACAATGGCCACGCGCTGTTCATCTTCGTGTAAGGTCGCCGGGCTTCCTGTGCATGCCCGCGTGTCGCGTTGGTGATTGCAGAGATGCACAGGGTGGTATGGATACTGGCCTCATATCGAGGTCGTGGGGGAGCAGGGTGTAAAGTCGCCCAAACTAATCGACAAACACTTGGAGGAAGCGTGGGCATGGGACCGGTCATCGGTTACGTACCTGGCGTGTTCGATCTCTTCCACATCGGTCACCTCAACATGCTGCGTCAGGCGCGGGAGCGCTGCGACACGTTGATCGCAGGTGTGGTCTCCGACGAGGTCTGCGAGACGACGAAGGGGATCATCCCGACCGTCCCGCTCGTCGAGAGGCTGGAGATCGTCGAGGCGATCGGGATCGTGGACGCGGTCTACGCCGAGCGCACCACCGACAAGGTCGACTCCTGGCGCGAGGTCGGGTTCACCCACCTCTTCAAGGGCGATGACTGGAAGGGCACCGAGAAGGGCGACGCGCTCGAGAAGAAGATGGCGTCGGTCGGTGTCGAGGTCGTCTACTTCCCCTACACGCTCCAGACCAGCAGCACCGCTCTGCGGAAGGCGATCGCGCGAGAAGGTGCCCAGGTCTCGTGACCGTCAGCGCCCTCACACCCGGAGGATTCGAGGTCTCCGACGACGGAGTCCTCGTCCGGGGCTCCTCGACGTCGGTCCTGATCCTCTCCGTCGACGGCCAGTACGTCTGGTCGCTGACACCCAGCCGCGACGGCCACCGCGTCGACGAGGGCGTCCTGGTGCCGTGGCCGAACGTGCTCACCCGGTTCCTCGACGGCTCGGCGACGGTCACCATCGCCGACTACGAGGGTGAGGTGCTCTTCGAGGAGAAGGTCTCCCTCGGCACCGGCGAGGGCGCGATCTCGATCGTCGACGGCAGCGGCAACCCCCTCAGCGTCGACAAGGTCGGCCACCTGACCCGTTCGTTCGAGGCCACCGACGAGAGCATCCGCGCGGAGATCCTCGACGGCACCCAGCGTGTCCTCGCCGACCTCCGAGACGTGATCGGCGTGGAGGCCTATCTCAACTACGGCGCGCTCCTCGGCGCGATCCGCGAGGGCCGGATGCTCGGGCACGACTCCGACACCGACGTCTGCTACCTCTCCAAGCACACCCTTCCGGCCGACATCATCACGGAGTCGTACGCCATCGAGCGCACCATGCGCGAGCGCGGCTGGAGCGTCCTGCGGATGTCCGGCGGCGACATCAAGGTGCTGCACCAGGTCTCCGACGGCCGCAAGGTGCACATCGACATCTTCGTGGCGTTCTACGTGCCCGACAAGAACGGCGAGCCGGTCTTCTACCAGCTCGGCAACCGCTCCGGCCGGCTGCGCCGCGAGGCGATCGTGCCGGTCTCGACGATCAACCTGCACGGCTACGATTTCCCGGCTCCTGCCGAGCCCGAGGAGATGCTGGCCTTCATCTACGGCCCGAAGTGGCGCACCCCGGACCCGTCGTTCAAGTACGCGGACCCGCCCGCCGGCGTACGTCGCCTGGACGGCTGGCTGCGTGGGTTCCGCACCGACATGGGGTTCTGGACCGAGTTCCACAACACCCACGGCAAAGAGCTGGAGACCAAGCAGTCCCACTTCGCGACATGGGTCATCAAGCAGCTGCCCGAGGACGCCAAGGTGGTCGACATCGGCTCGGGCTCGGTCGGGCGTGACGGTCGCTTCTTCGCCCGCAAGGGACACCAGGTGCGCTCGGTGGACTTCTCCCGCGCCGCGGTCGCCGCCGTACGACGCCGCGCCCAGCGCCACAAGCTCCCGCTGGTCTCCGACCAGCTCATCCTCGGCGAGCTCCGCTCGACCCTGACGCTGGGTGCGCGGCTTGCCCGCGACCCGCACCATCTCTACGCCCGCGATCTGATCGGCTGCCTCGACAAGGCGGCGCGCCACCAGCTCTGGACCCTGTCGAAGATGGCGCTGCGTCCCGGCGGCGGCAAGCTGTTCCTCGAGTTCGCAGCCACCGGTGAGAACCTCCCCGACCCGAGGCCCGAAGGCCTCGTACGCCGTGTCGACCCCGCCCTGGTCCAGGCCGAGATCGAGGCCGCCGGCGGTGTGGTCGAGCATCTCGAGATCGTCGACGGCCAAGACATGCTCGACGACCCGCTGCCATGCGTCGCGCGCCTCCGTGCCTCCTGGCCCTCCCTCAAAGCTGTAGAAGGAAGCTGACATGTCCGACGAATCCAGCATCAAGAACATCGCTCGCGGCGCTCGCGACGCGGCTCGTACGCGCGCTTCGCTGGTCCGCCGCGTCGAGGCGCTCGAGGCCGAGGTGCAGGAGCAGCGTCAGCTCAACCGCCGCGTCGCCGAGCTCACCGACGTGATCGCCGAGCTGCTCATCCCGCTGCAGGACGCCGACAAGGAGAAGGCGGAGAAGATCCTCGCCGAGTATCGCGCGAAGATCTGAGCCTGTGACCTTGCGAGGGACGAGCAAGGTCACAACGCGAAGAGATCGAGCGAGCGTGCGGCTGAGCCTGCGAAGCCGCAACCGCGGGCCGAGATCTACCGCTCGGTTGCGCATCACCCCAGCGCGTCGAGGGCCTGCCTGAGGTCGTCGATCCGCTGGCCGAGCCGACGGCGGGCGTCGCCGCCGGGGCCCATGTCGGCACCGACGTCCAGGTCGGCGACCGCCTCCTCCACACCCGCGAGGCGCGACCGGAGATCAGCGACGACATCGACGTCGACCCGGCCGGGCACCGAGGAACGGCGCTCGTCCAGGGACCGGCGCAGCAGGTCGGCCTGGGTGCTGAGCTTGCGACTGGCATGCCACAGGTCGACGAATACCTGCACCTTCGCGCGCAGCAGCCACGGGTCGAACGGCTTGGCGAGGAAGTCGGCGGCGCCGGTCGCGTAGCCGCGGTAGGCGAGATGGGTGTCGAAGTCGTTGGCGGTCAGAAAGATGATCGGGACGTCCTTGGTGCGCTCCCGGGCCTTGATGCGGGTCGCGGTCTCGAAGCCGTCCATCCCGGGCATCTGCGCGTCGAGCAGGATCAGCGCGAAGTCGTCGTGGAGCAGGGCGCGGAGCGCGTCCTCGCCCGACCCGGCACGGACGAGGGTCTGGTCGAGCGAGCCGAGGATGGCCTCGAGCGCGACCAGATTGGCCGCCCGGTCGTCGACCAGCAGGATCTTGGCCCGGGCGCTCGTCGCGGCCCCGATCGGGGCGGCAGCGGTCTCGTTCACGAGAGCCACACCCGGAACAACGAGAGGAGGTCGGCGACGTCGACCGGCTTGGTGATGTACTCCGAGGCGCCGGCGGCGAGGCTGTCCTCGCGGTCACCGGTCATCGCCTTGGCGGTGAGCGCGATCATCGGCAGGCTCTTGAACTGCGGGATGTCGCGGATCAACCGCATCGCGCTCAGCCCGTCCATGCCCGGCATCATGATGTCCATCAGGACGAGGTCGACACCCGGCTCGCGCTGCAGCGCCTCGATCCCGGCCTCGCCGGACTCGGCGTAGAGGACGTCGATGCCGTGCTGCTCGAGCGCGCTGGTGAGCGCGAAGACGTTGCGTACGTCGTCGTCGACGATCAGGATCCGCCGGCCCACGAACTGGCCGGTGGTGTCGGCCGGTTCGGCGACGTAGGTCCGGGGGAGCTGCATCCCGGTGCGGCCCAGCAGCACGCTCACGTCGTCGATGGCCTCCTCCGTGGTCGCCGGGGTCTTCAGGGTCATCGTCTCGGCATATCTGTCCAGCCGGTTCTGCTGAGCCTTGGTCACCTCGCCGACCCTACTCAGCACCACCGGGGTGTGCTTGGTGCGCTTGTGGGAGCGCATCCAGCGGAGCACCTCGAAGCCCCCGTCGGCCAGGGGAAGGTCCAGCACCACGCAGTCGACGTCGCGGTCGGCCAGGACCGCCTGGGCCTCGTCGGGGGAGGAGCCGAAGACGGTCTCCACCTCGTCGACCGACCCGAAGAGGGCCTCCACGACGGCGCTGGTGCCGGGGCCGGACTCGTCGCTGCCACCGCTCAGGACCAGCAGGAGCTGGTCCGCCCTGCGCCCGGCGCCGTCCTGCTGGAGCGGAGCCCGAAGCGACATGTGCTGCTGAAGCGGAGCCCGGAGCGATGAATCCTGCTCGCCACCGAGGGGGGCCGCGGGCTGGGCATCGATCGAGTCGGAGCTGATCCTCGGGACGTACAGCGTGAAGGAGCTGCCGTGGCCGGGCTCGCTCTTGACCTGGATCTCGCCGCCGATGAGGTGGGCGACCTCGCGGCTGATGGAGAGGCCGAGACCGGTGCCGCCGAACTTGCGGCTGATGGTGCCGTCGGCCTGTTGGAACGCCTCGAAGATGACCCTCAGCTTCTCCGGTGGGATGCCGATGCCGGTGTCGATCACCGAGAAGGCCAGCACCGCGTCGGCCTGCTGCAGGCTGCGCGTCGAGAAGCGCTCGCCGGAGGCGTTGCGGATCAGCAGGCGTACGCCGCCGCTGTCGGTGAACTTCACCGCGTTGGAGAGCAGGTTGCGCAGCACCTGCTGCAGACGGTGCTGGTCCGAGCGCAGCAGGCGGGGCACGTCGGGGTCGACGCCGACGATGAAGTCGAGGTCCTTCTCGGCGGTCAGTGGCCGGAAGGTCGCCTCGACGTAATCGACGACCGAGGTCACGTCGACGTCGGTGACGTGGACGTCCATCTTGCCGGCCTCGACCTTGGACAGGTCGAGGATGTCGTTGATCAGCTGGAGGAGGTCGGTGCCGGCGCCGTGGATGGTGCGCGAGTATTCGACCTGGCGCGCGTTGAGATTGCCGTCGACGTTGTCGGAGAGCAGCCGGGCCAGGATGAGCAGCGAGTTGAGCGGCGTACGCAGCTCGTGCGACATGTTGGCCAGGAACTCGGACTTGTAGCGCGACGAGAGGGCGAGCTGCTCGGCACGCTCCTCCAGGCCGCGCCGGGCGTCCTCGATCTCGAGGTTCTTGATCTCGATCGCCTGGTTCTGGTCGGCCAGCTGGCGGGCCTTCTCCTCGAGCGCTGCGTTGGTCTGCTGCAGCTCGACCTGCTGGCGTTCGCCCTCGTCCTGCTTGTCCTGCAGCTCGGCGGCGAGGCGCTGCGACTCGACCAGCAGCTCCTCGGTGCGCGAGCTGGCCATGATCGCGTTGAGCGAGACACCGATCGACTCGGCGAGCTGCTCGAGGAACTGCATGTGGACGGTGCTGAACGGCCGGAAGGAGGCGAGCTCGACGACGCCGATCACCTTCTCCTCGAAGACCACCGGAAGCACCACGATCGAGGTCGGCGCCGCTGACCCGTGGCCGGAGGAGATCCGCAGGAAACCGGCCGGAACGTCGCGCACGATGATCGGCTGGCGGTCGTAGGCGGCCTGGCCGACCAGGCCCTCGCCGACAGCGAAGACGTCGGGGACGTCGGCGCTCGGCTGGTAGCCGTAGGAGGCGATCCGGCGCAGCACCTTGGGACCGCTCTGCTCGGGGGTCTGGTCGGTGAGGAAGATCGAGCCGTGCTGGGCGCCGACCAGCGGCGTGAGCTCGGAGACGATCAGCCGGGCGACCTCGAGCAGGTCGCGACCACCCTGCATGTGGCCGGTGAACCGGGCCAGGTTGGTCTTCAGCCAGTCCTGGTCCTCGTTGGCCTTGGTCGTCTCCCGCAGCGAGTCGATCATCTCGTTGAGGTTGTCCTTCAGCTCGGCGACCTCGCCCTCGGCCCCGACGGTGATCTGCCGGCTCAGGTCGCCCTGGGTCACCGCGGCGGAGACCTCGGCGATCGCGCGGAGCTGAGTGGTCAGCGTGCTCGCCAGCTGGTTCACGTTCTCCGTGAGCCCGCGCCAGGTGCCGGAGACGTCGGCCACCTCGGCCTGGCCGCCGAGCTTGCCCTCGGTGCCGACCTCGCGGGCCACGCGGGTGACCTCGTCGGCGAAGGAGGAGAGCTGGTCGACCATCGTGTTGACCGTGGACTTCAGCTCGAGGATCTCGCCGCGGGCGTCGACGGTGATCTTCTGGGTGAGGTCGCCGCGGGCGACGGCGGTGGTGACCTGGGCGATGTTGCGGACCTGGGAGGTCAGGTTGGAGGCCATCGAGTTGACGGAGTCGGTGAGGTCCTTCCAGGTGCCGGCCACGCCGCGTACGTGGGCCTGACCGCCCAGCGATCCCTCGGTGCCGACCTCGCGGGCGACGCGGGTGACCTCGTCGGCGAACGTACGCAGCGTGTCGACCATCGCGTTGAGGGTGCCGGCCAGGGCGGCGACCTCGCCGCGGGCCTCGATGGAGATCTTCTGCGACAGGTCGCCCTGAGAGACCGCCTTGGCGACCTGGGCGATGCTGCGGACCTGGTTGGTCAGGTTGGAGGCCATCGAGTTCACCGACACCGTCAGGTCGCGCCAGGTGCCGGCGACGCCGGGCACCTGGGCCTGGCCACCGAGAGCGCCCTCGGTGCCGACCTCGCGGGCGACGCGGGTGACCTCGTCGGCGAAGGAGCCGAGCTGGTCGACCATGGTGTTGATGGTCGACTTGAGCTCGAGGATCTCGCCGCGGGCGTCGACGGTGATCTTCTGGGTGAGGTCGCCGCGGGCGACGGCGGTGGTGACCTGGGCGATGTTGCGGACCTGGGAGGTCAGGTTGGAGGCCATCGAGTTGACCGAGTCGGTGAGGTCCTTCCAGGTGCCCGAGACGTCGTGGACGTCGGCCTGGCCGCCGAGGCGGCCCTCGGTGCCGACCTCGCGGGCGACGCGGGTGACCTCGTCGGCGAAGGAGGAGAGCTGGTCGACCATGGTGTTGATGGTCGACTTGAGCTCGAGGATCTCGCCGCGCGCGTCCACCGTGATCTGCCGGCTCAGGTCGCCGCGGGCGACCGCGGTGGTGACCTGGGCGATGTTGCGGACCTGGGCGGTCAGCGTGCCGGCCATGAAGTTCACCGAGTCGGTCAGGTCGCGCCAGGTGCCGGAGACGCCGGGCACGGCCGCCTGGCCGCCGAGCTGACCTTCGCCGCCGACCTCACGGGCGACACGGGTGACCTCGTCGGCGAAGGAGGAGAGCTGGTCGACCATGGTGTTGACGGTGGTCTTGAGCTCGGCGAGCTCGCCGCGTACGTCGACGGTGATCTTCTGGGACAGGTCGCCGCCGGCCACGGCGGTGGTGACCTGGGCGATGTTGCGGACCTGGTTGGTCAGGTTGGTCGCCATCGAGTTGACGGAGTCGGTGAGGTCCTTCCACCGGCCGCCGACGCCGGGCACCTCGGCCTGGCCGCCCAGCATGCCCTCGGTGCCGACCTCGCGGGCCACACGTGTCACCTCGTCGGCGAACGCGGAGAGCTGGTCGACCATGGTGTTGACGGTGGTCTTGAGCTCGGCGAGCTCGCCGCGTACGTCGACGGTGATCTTCTGGGACAGGTCGCCGCCCGCGACGGCGGTGGTGACCTGGGCGATGTCGCGGACCTGGTTGGTCAGGTTGGAGGCCATCGAGTTGACCGAGTCGGTGAGGTCCTTCCACCGGCCGGCCACGCCGGGCACCTCGGCCTGGCCGCCCAGGATGCCCTCGGTGCCGACCTCGCGGGCGACACGGGTGACCTCGTCGGCGAAGGTCTGCAGGGTCGCGGTCATCGAGTTGAGCGTCTCGGCGAGCTCGGCGACCTCACCACGCGCGGTGACCGTGATCTGCTGCGACAGGTCACCGCGGGCGACGGCCTTGGCGACCGAGGAGATCCCGCGCACCTGGGAGGTCAGGTTGGAGGCCATCGTGTTGACGGAGTCGGTGAGGTCGCGCCAGGTGCCGGAGACCCCGCGTACGTCGGCCTGGCCGCCGAGCCGGCCCTCGGTGCCGACCTCGCGGGCGACGCGGGTGACCTCGGCGGCGAACGAGGAGAGCTGTCCGACCATCCGGTCGACGGTGTCCTTGAGCTGCGCCATCTCGCCGGAGACCTCGATGGTGACCGTGCGGGACAGGTCGCCGTTGGCGACGGCGGTGGTGACCTCGGCGATGTCACGGACCTGGGCGGTCAGGCGCGAGGACATGGTGTTGACGGCGTCGATGAGGTCGCGCCAGGTGCCGGAGGCGTTCCGCACCCGCGCGCGACCGCCGAGCTTGCCCTCGGTGCCGACCTCGCGGGTGACCCGGGCGATCTCCTCGGTGATCGTGGCGAGCTGGGCGACCAGGCCGTTCACGCTCTTGGCGACCAGCAGCGGGTCGCCCTTGAGGGCGCGGCTGCCGTGGCGTACGGCCATCGTCTGGGTGAGGTCGCCCGCCGAGACGGCGGCAACGACCCGGGCGACCTCGGCGGTCGGACGGGCCAGGTCGGCGACCAGGTCGTTGGCGTCCGCGACGGCACCGGCCCAGGCGCCACCACCGATGCTCGGCCGGAGCCGTTCGTCGTGGTGGCCGTCACGGCCCGCTTCGCGACGCACGCGCGCGAGCTCGTCGCTCAGCTGGCTCAGCCGCTCGGCGATCTCGTTGTGGACGGAGGCGAGGTCACCGAGCGGACCGTCGACAGGCTCGAGACGTCCGGTGAAGATGCCGTCGCGCATCGCGGTCATCGCGTCCTTGAGCTGACGCAACGCGATCGGATCGACCGACACCCGCTCTGGGAGCCTGGTGTCAGTCGGTGTATCCGCCGATGTGCCCGGCGATGAGGGCATTTTCGCCTCCTCTCGCGCTGAAAGGCGCGTCTGCTGAAGTGTCCCACTCACGGGCACGCCGTGGCCCACAAATGCCCGTTCACCACCGATTCTGGTAATTCCTTGACCTACGGGCCGGTACCTTCGCCCGATCGGTGTCATTCCGATGCCGATCGGGGGCAGAATCGGCGTTGGCCATGAGCACCGGAGTCAAGACGCTCTCGCGCACTTTCCAACCGGCACCCACGTCGGTCTCCGAGGCGCGCCGTTTCGCGCGCAGCGTGCTGGCCGAATGGGGGCTGGAGGACGTCCTCGACGACGCCGTCCTGCTGACCAGCGAGCTGGTCACCAACGCTGTGACCCATGCCGGCACGCCGATGACCGTCGCAGTCGTACGCGAGGACGACCGGCTCCGGATCGACGTCGTCGACCAGCACCCGACCCGTGTGCTCCCGGTCGGCGCCAACGCCCGCCCCGGGACCGGCGAGCACGGTCGCGGACTGCTCATCACCTCGGCGCTGTCGACGGCCTGGGGCGTGGAGTACCGCAAGGACCACAAGCGGGTCTGGGCGGCGTTCGCCCTGGTCGAGGAGACCCTCAGCGCCGAGGCACCCGCCGGCGGCGGCCCGGAGGACCAGCGCGTACGCCGCCGAGGGACCGCGTCCCCCGGCCAGGATCCGCTGGGACTGAGCGGGTTGGCGCTCAACCAGCTGCCGCTGGCGGACATGCTCGAGCTGGTGGTGGAGCAGACCCGCGACCGCTTCGGTGCGGATGCGGCGTACCTGCTGCTGGAGGACGAGATGGAGGACCGGTTCGTGGTGGCCGCCACGAGCGGGTCAGCCGCGCCGATCCAGGGACGTGGCGTGCGGCGTGGTGAGGCCGGCGCGCCGACCCTCAAGGCGTCGTTCCGGCCGCTGTCGATCGGGGACCTGCGGGCGACCCCGGTCGAGCTGCTCCGCGGGCTCGAGCTGCGCTCGCTGGCGACCGCGCCGGTGGCCTTCGACGGACGCGTCATCGGGACGCTGGCGGTCGCGCTGGCCGAGCCGGCCGGCTTCACCACCGATGACGGCGCGCAGCTGCAGCTGATCGCCGACTGGGCCGCGCCCAGCGTCGACCGTGCCTCCACCCGGGCCGCGGACGGCGAACGGCGGGCCTGGCTGGCGTTCCTGGGGGAGTCGAGCGTGATGCTGGCCGGGTCGCTGGATCTGGAGGCGACCACGGCGATGACCGGGCAGATCGTCGTGCCAAGGCTGGCGACCTGGTGCGGCATCTACCTCAACGACGCTCGCGAGCAGCCTCGGCTCCAGTTCGCCTGGCATGCCGACGAGCACCAGCTCGACTCGCTGCAGAAGGCCCTGGAGGACGCGGCTCCGGACGGCCGGGAGGCCCCGGCCGAGCCCGACTTCCCCGGTGAGGTCGCGATCCTCCCGCTGGAGGCGCGCAACCGGATCATCGGCTGGCTCACCCTCGGGCGGCCCGTCGGCGAGCCGTTGCGCCGTGAGCGACTGCTGGTGGCCGAGTCGGTGGCCCGGCGGGCGGCGCTGGCCATCGACAACGCCCGCGCTCACACCGAGCTCCAGGACATCGGTCAGTCGCTGCAGCGCAGCCTGCTGCCGGCGGTGCTGCCGGAGATCCCGGGCGTGGACATCGGGGTGGGCTACGAGCCGACGGGGGAGTTCAACGACGCCGGCGGCGACTTCTACGACATCTTCGCGCTCGGTTCCGGGCGCTGGGGCTTCATGGTGGGTGACGTGTGCGGGGTCGGGCCGGAGGCGGCCGCGGTCGCCGGCATGTCGCGCCACACGGTGCGGGCGCTGATGCGCGCCGGCATCCCGATCGCGCCGACCCTGGAGCGGCTCAACGCCGCGATCTGCGACGAGGGTCCGCGAGGCCGGTTCATCACGATGGTCTGCGGCACGATCGAGGTCACCGCGGCCTCCCGGTTCCGGCTGCGGCTGGTCTGCGCCGGCCACCCGCCGCCGTTCCTGGTCACCCGCTCCCGGCCCGGCGTCCCGGCCCGTCGGGTGGGCCGTCCTCAGGCTCTCCTCGGAGTGATCGACGCGGTCGACTACATCGAGGAGGAGGTGACGGTGACGCGTGGCGACCGGCTCGTCGTCGTCACCGACGGCGTCCTGGAGCGGCGGGCGGGGGAGCCGATGTTCGAGGAGGCCGGGGTCGAGGCCGTCCTCGCCGCGGGCATCGGCACCGGGGCTCAGGCCGTCGCCGACCGGCTGCTGCGCGCGGTCGCCGACTTCTCCGCCGCGCCGCCCTCGGACGACATGGCCGTCCTGGTCCTCGATCTGGGCAAGGGCGCCGTCGCTCGGCCCTAGGTCGTGCTGAACTCCTCGTGGCCGAGCACGGCGAGCAGCCGGATCTTCTCCTCCGCCTCGCTGCCGGGCACCGGCGTCAGCACCAGCAGCGCCTGGCCCATGTCCTGGGTGGTCAGCACCTGGCAGTCGACGTCGATGCGGCCGACCTGTGGGTGCAGCAGTGTCTTGTGGTCCTCGAAGCGGTGGGTGACCTCGTGCCGCTCCCACAGCTCACGGAACTCCTCCGAGCGGGTCTCCAGGAGGCGTACGAGGTCACCGGCGCGGGATCGCGCACCCATGGCTCCGTAGGCGACCCGGAGGGTCGCCACCAGGCCGCGGCCGTGCCGGTCGTGGAGCTCGGGCGGGTAGACGTCCCGCGTCGAGGGATCGGTGAACCAGCGATAGGACTCGAACCGGTCCCAGCCGGTCAGCGCCGGTCGGTCGCCGAAGATCGCGACGGCGAGCCGGTTCGCGACCAGCGTCTCGCCGAGCGCGGACATGATCATCGCCGGGGTGTCCTCGAGCCGGTCCAGCACGCGCAGCAGGGCCGGGGCGACGTGGCCGTCGTCGAACGTACGCCGCGGGGCGTTGTGTCCGGCCAGCCGGTAGAGGTGGTCGCGCTCGTCGATGCTCAGGCGCAGCGCCCGGGCGAGCGCCGACAGCATCTGGTCGGAGGGCTGCGGGCCGCGCTGCTGCTCGAGGCGGATGTAGTAGTCGGTCGACATCCCGGTCAGCGCGGCGACCTCCTCACGGCGCAGGCCTGGCGTACGCCGGCGGGGCCCCGTGACCAGGCCGACGTCCTGCGGGCGAAGGGCCTCACGGCGGCGGCGGAGGAAGTCGGCGAGCGAGGCGCGGTCCATGGCAACCATGATGCGGCGCGCCCTCCCGCTCAGCCAGGGATCGCCGATCCCTGGCACCCCGCTGACCCCGGCTCGGCTCCGGGAACCCGCGCCCTAGACTGGGCCGACATGAGCGAGCTCACCGTGATCGTGCTGGCCGCCGGTGGCGGCACCCGGATGAAGTCCAAGACACCCAAGATGCTCCACCAGATCGCGGGCCGGAGTCTCGTGGGCCATGTGCTGGCCGCCGTCTCGGAGGCTGGCGCCTCCCGCGTCGTCGCGGTGGTGGGCCACCAGCGCGAGCTGGTCGAGCCGCACATCGCCGAGATCCTCCCCGAGGCCGTGATCGCCGTCCAGACCGAGCAGCTCGGCACCGCCCACGCGGTGCGGGTCGCGGTCGAGGCGGGCGCGGTCTCCGGTGGCACCGTCCTGGTGACCTACGGCGACACGCCCCTGCTGCGCGGTGAGTCGCTGCGCGCGCTGGTGGCCGACCACGAGGCCGCCGGCCGGGCCGCCACGATCCTGAGCGGGATCGTGGCGGAGCCCTTCGGCTACGGCCGGATCCTGCGGGGTGACGCCGGGGTCAGCGGCATCGTCGAGGAGAAGGACGCGACCGACGAGGAGCGGGCGATCACCGAGATCAACTCGGGGATCATCGCCTTCGACGGGGCGTTCCTCGCCGGCGTACTGCCCCGGATCGGCAACGACAACGCCAAGAAGGAGTTCTACCTCACCGACGCGATCGCGCTGGCGGTCGCCGACGGGCTCGGGGTGGACGCGTTCGTCCTGGACGACGTCACCGAGGCCGAGGGCGCCAACGACCGGGCCCAGCTCGCCGCCCTCGGGAAGATCCTCAACGAGCGGATCGTCACCCGGTGGATGAAGGACGGGGTCACGGTGATGGACCCGGCCACGACCTGGATCGACGCCGACGTCGAGCTCGCCCCCGACGTCACCATCCTGCCCGGCACCCAGCTCATCGGTGCCACCCGGATCGACGAGGACGCGGTGGTCGGTCCCGACTGCACGCTGAAGGACACCGAGGTCGGCCACGGCGCCCGGGTGGTGCGTACGCAGGCAGAGCTCGCCGTCGTCGGACCCGGCGCCAACGTGGGGCCGTTCTCCTACCTGCGCCCGGGGACGGTGCTCGGGGAAGAGGGCAAGATCGGCGGCTTCGTCGAGGTCAAGAACTCTCGCATCGACGCGGGGGCGAAGGTGCCGCACCTGTCCTACGTCGGCGACGCGACGATCGGTGAGGGCACCAACATCGGGGCCGGCACGATCTTCGCCAACTACGACGGGGTCAACAAGCACAAGACCAAGATCGGGCGCCACGTGAAGTCGGGATCGGGTGTGACCTTTGTCGCCCCGGTGGTCGTCGGAGACGGTGCCGCGACCGGTGGCGAGGCCCTGATCCGCGACGACGTTCCGCCCGGTGCGCTGGCCGTCTCCGCAGGTCAGCAGCGCAACATCGAGGGCTGGGCGCTGGCCCGGAGGGCAGGCACGCCGCAGGCGGCGGCGGCCGAGGAGGCACTCGAGGCGGGCGTACCCATCCTCGGTGAATCCCCGGCGACCGGCGAGTAACCCCCGGGGTTGGGTCCGGCGGCGAAGTTGATGGAGAATCCAAGTGCAGTGACCCCGGGGGTAGGAGCCAGCACATGACCAAGCGCACCACCGAGAAGCAGTTGATGCTCTTCAGCGGCCGGGCTCACCCGGTCCTCGCCGAGGAGGTCGCCGACCTTCTCGGAACGAAGCTGACGCCGACCTCGGCCTACGACTTCGCCAACTCCGAGATCTACGTACGCTACGAGGAGTCGGTGCGCGGCTCGGACGCGTTCGTGATCCAGTCGCACACCGCGCCGATCAACCAGTGGCTCATGGAGCACCTGATCATGGTCGACGCGCTGAAGCGGGCTTCGGCCAAGCGGATCACCGTCGTGATGCCGTTCTGGGGCTACTCCCGCCAGGACAAGAAGCACCGCGGTCGTGAGCCGATCTCGGCCCGTCTGGTCGCCGACATGTTCAAGACCGCGGGTGCGGACCGGATCATCTCCGTCGACCTCCACGCCGACCAGCTCCAGGGCTACTTCGACGGCCCGGTCGACCACCTGATGGCGCTGCCGCTGCTGACCGACTACATCAAGGACAAGTACGGCAACCAGCCTCTCGCGGTCGTCTCTCCCGACGCCGGCCGGATCAAGGTCGCCGAGCGCTGGGCTGCGCGGCTCGGCGGGGCGCCGCTGGCGTTCATCCACAAGACCCGCGACATCAACCGGCCCAACGAGACCGTTGCCAACCGCGTCGTGGGTGAGGTCAAGGACCGCATCTGCATCCTGACCGACGACATGATCGACACCGGTGGCACGATCGTGAAGGCCGCCGACGCGCTGATGGCCGACGGTGCCGCCGGGGTGATCATCTGCGCCACCCACGCGATCCTCTCCGACCCGGCCGTCGACCGGCTGAAGAACTCCACCGCCATCGAGGTCGTCATCACCAACACCCTTCCGGTGCCGGAGGAGAAGCAGTTCGACAAGCTCACCACGCTCTCCATCGCCCCGATGGTCGCGCGTGCGATCCGTGAGGTCTTCGAGGACGGCTCGGTGACCTCGATGTTCGACGGTCACGCCTGAGCCGCCTCCTCCGTGGCCGGCGACTTCGAGCTGACGACGGACGAGCTCCGGGTCGTCGCTCGCTACGTCGCGGAGACCGCCGCCGAGGTCCTGCCGGTCTTCGAGGCGGCCGTGCCCGGTGACTCGCGACCGCGGGTTGCACTCGATGCGGCCTGGGAGTTCGTCGGCGGGGCGAGGCGTACGAAGCTGCAGCGGGTCACCTCCCTGGACGCGCACCGCGCCGCGGCCGAGGCGCCGTCCGAGGAAGCCCGACTGGCTGCGCGGAGCGCCGGCGACGCCGCCTCGGCCGCCTACCTGCATCCGCTCGCCGATGCCGCTCAGGTCGGTCACATCCTGCGTGCCGCCGCGAGCGTCGCGCGGATCGCGGAGATCGAGGCGTCGGGTGATCCCGAGGCTGCCGCAACCTCCCTCGACCGTGCCGTCGGCCGGGCTGACCGCGTGCTGATCGATGTGCTCTCACGCTACCCGGCCGTGCCGGTGGGCAGGAACCGCGTCGCCGAGCTGATGAGCTCCCTCGACCGTCGCCTTCGTGCGTCTCGCTGACCGGTTGCGCTCAGGGGTGGCGAACCGTCCTCCCCACGCCGGTGTCGGTTCCCCACGCGCCGGAGCGGGGGGAACTACCCCTTGGGTGGGGAGATGTTTCCCAACCGTGGCGGAGCCCGGTGTCAGGGATCGCCGAAGGCCCTCAGTTGACCGTCCGCCCCGTCAGAACCTCTTGGTTCTGAGCAAGCCACGCATCCATCTCGTCCTCGCGCATCGCGGCCCACAGTTGGCGCCCCTTGCGGGCGTCGAGGTGGACCACGCTCTGCTTTCCCTCCCGCCCCAGCCCAGCCACCGGAGCGGTGAAGAACGTCAGATCCGAAGAGGGGATCCGGGCGAGGTCGAGGGCGAGGCTGCGGAGGTCGCCGCCGGAGAAGCCGGAGTCGACGGTGAGATGGCGGGTGATGATGTCGAGGAGGTCGTAGGCCTTCTTGGGGTCCTTCGGGTCGACGCTCTGCCGCAGGCCGCGGAGGATGGAACGCAGGACGTACTGCTGGCGCTTCACCCGGTCGAGGTCGCCGCCGGGGAGGCCGTAGCGCTGGCGTACGTAGAGCAGGGCCTCCTCCCCGCTGAGCAGGTGCTTGCCCTTGGTCCAGGTGCGGTCGCGCGCGGAGTCGTGGACGGTCTCCGGGACGTAGACCTCGACGCCGCCGAGGAGATCGCCGATCTCCTCGAAGCCGGCCCAGTCGACCCAGGCGACGTGGTCGATACGTACGCCGGTGAGCTTCTCGACCGTCTGCACGCTGAGCCGCGGCCCACCCAGGGAGAAGGCGGCGTTGACCTTGGCCTTGCCGTGGCCGGGGATCCGCACCCACGCGTCGCGCGGGATGGAGACGACCGAGGCCGAGCGGCGGTCCGCGCTGAGGTGGAGGAGCATCATCGTGTCGGCCCGCTGCTCACCGGGTGTCCACGACGAGGTTGCCTCGCTGCCGGTGGTCGCCTCGCCGCCGGTGCGCCCGTCGGTGCCGAGCAGCAGGACGTTCATCGCGCCCTCGGTGCCGCCGGCCGGCTCCGGACGCTCCTCCAGGCCCGCGAAGACGTCGACGGTCCGGACCTGGTCGTCGAGACGGTGGGCGAGGTACCAGCCGGTGCCGGTGACGGCGCCGACGAGAACGACGAACGCGATCCCGACGCCGAGCCAGATGCGCGACTTCTTCATGGCCGTCCTCAGAGGTGGGGGTCGAGGGCGCCTAGAGGCTAGTGGTCGCTACTCCCGGTCATCGAAGTGGTCCTCCCAGGAGCGCCGCAGGATGGTCGGTACGCCGTTGGCCAGGGCCGCCTGCAGCGCATCGATCTGGCCGGCGTCGAGAGCGATCCTCGGAAACGCACGGCCGACCTCGATGGCGAACGCCTGACCACGGGTGGCCAGCTTCGGTGCCTCGGCGAGATAGGCGGCGACGTAGGGGCGGAGCAGGTGGGCCTGCTCGGCGATCCACATCCCCGACGCCAGCGCATCGAAGCGGCGGTTGTCGACGCCGGGGGCGAGCATCGCCTCCCACGCGGCGTCCTTCGCGACGGTCGACGGGCGCGCGGCGAGGGCACGTAGCGCCCCGAGGGCTCCTTCGGCGGTGCCGTCGCGGTCGCGCTCGGCGGCGATGAAGCGCGCGTCGGCCTCACCCAGCGAGGCGAGGCGCGCGACCGCCTCCCAGCGTGTGGTCGGCAGCAGCGTGACCCCGGTGGCGACCTTGTCGGCGTCGAGCCAGCCGCGCAGCATCTCGGCGTCGCCGCTGGTGGCGGCGAGGGCGGCGGCCCAGGCCAGGGCGCGCTGCTCGTCGTCCCCGGACGCCGCAAGACCCGCCGCGGCCGCGGCGGCGACCCGTGCCACCGCACCGGCCGAGCGCGAAGCCGGCACCCGCTGCGGGATCACCACGGACCTGGCCTCGGTGAGCACGCCTTCGATGATGTCAGCGCGGGTCTCCGCAGGCAGGTGGGTCTCGACCAGGTCGAGGAAGTCGTCGGCCGAGAGGTCGCGCGAGCGCACCTGGAGAGCGTTGGAGGACCAGAGCACGGCGCGTACGAGCGGGTCCTGGATCCGGGACAGCCCGCCGGAGAGCGCCTTCTGGGACTCCGGGTCGAGCCGGAGCGCGGCGAAGGTCTCGCCACCGGCGTTGGGAACGACGACGAGACCGGCGAACTCGGGCAGCGGCACCGGCTCGGCGTCGATCTCGACCCGCTTGCGCCCGACGAGCCGGAGCGAGGAGTCGTAACCCGCGACCGTGAACGCGTGCGGCCTGCTCCCCTCGCGCACCAGCACCGGCACGTCGCCGTCGCGCTGCACCGACAGGGTGTCGAAGCCCGGTTTTCGCAGCCAGGCGTCCACCCAGCCGCGTACGTCCTTCGACGAGGTCTCCGTGAGCGACTCGACGAAGTCGGCCAGGGTGGCGTTGGCGAAGCGGAAGCGGGTCAGGTGACGGTTGACCCCGGCCATGAACTCCTCGTCGCCGAGCCAGAAGGCGAGCTGCACGAGGCAGGCACCGCCCTTGGCGTAGGAGATCCCGTCGAAGATGGTGGCGGCGGTGTCCACATCGGGTACGTCGACGGCCAGCGGGGCGACCGGATGGGTCGAGCGGCGTGCGTCGGAGCGGTAGCCCCACGGCTTGCTCCGGATCTCCACCTCGACCCGTAGGTCCGAGAACCCGGCACCCGCCTCCGCGACCCGGTAGCCCATGTAGTCGGCGAAGGACTCCTGCAGCCAGGTGTCCTCCCACCAGGTCATCGTCATCGAGTCGCCGAACCACATGTGGGACATCTCATGGGCGATGATCACCGCGCGGATCGCCCGCTGAGCGTCGGTGATCGCGCCGCGCGGCAGCAGCTCGTCGCGGTAGGTCACACACCCCGGCATCTCCTGCGCACCCCAGTTGAGCCCGGGAACGAAGACCTGGTCGTAGGAGTCGAAGGGGTAGGGCTCGTCGATCAGGTCGGCGTAGTGGGCGTAGCACGCCTCGGTCGTACGCCGCAGCTCCTCCGCGTCCCGGTCGAGCTCGGTCGCCAGCGACCGCCGGGCGTGCCAGCCGAAGTCCAGCCCCTCCCCGGAGTCGAGCACTGCCGACCAGCGCACCGAGTGCCACGGACCCGCGGCGACCACCAGCAGCGCCGGCGGGATCGGGGGAGTGGTCGCGAAGGCCCACTGCCCGGCCTCCTGCGAGACGACGGCCCCGTTGGCGAGGACGGTGTCGGACGGGTCGGCGGTGACCGCGACCGAGAACGACGCCTTGAGATCGTTCTGGTCGAAGCAGGCGAAGACCTTCGAGGCGTTGTCCATGCCCAGGTAGGCGGACACGTAGCGAGACCCGTCGACCGGGTCGGTGAACGTGTGCATCCCGTCGCCGTCGGTCGTGTACGGCAGCGTCGCGGTCACCTGCACCTCGTTGACCGCCTCGTCCGGCCCCGTCGACAGCCCGGTCAGGCCCACCCGTGCACCGTCGTACGCAGCCTCGACCGCCTCCCCGTTGACGACCAGTGACACCGAGAGCGCGCCCTTCAGATCCAGGAACGTCTCGGCGGTCGTGGACGCGAACCGGACGCGAGTGTGGCTCCGGAAGGTCTCGGGGCCGGTGAGGTCGAGATCGAGGGTGTAGGAGAGAGAGCTGATCACGCCGGCCCGTGCGCGGGCCTCGTCGAGTGTGAGGGACACGACCTCCAACGTACGTCCTCGCAGGTCAGCACGCGCGCGCATTTCGCTGTGAGCGTGATCCGGGGATAGTCTGTGGCAGTTGCCTCGGCGAGGGAGCGCCTCGCGCTCCGTGATCGACAAGGTGGACGTCTCCTCACAGGGACGCCGTGCCTTCGTCGCACGGCCTTCGTTGGACCAGCCGGGCGCCATTGACGTCAGCACCACTCATCGAGGAGTTCAACGCATGTCCAGCGAGAAGATCGTCGCCGAGAAGCGCACCGAGTTCGGCAAGGGTGCCGCTCGCCGCATCCGCCGTGAGAACAAGATCCCGGCGGTCGTCTACGGCCACGGCGCCGACCCGATCCACCTGACCCTGCCGGGCCACGCCACCATGATGGCGCTCAAGCACCACGGTGCCAACGCGCTTCTGGAGCTGGACATCGACGGCAAGACCCAGCTCGCCCTGACCAAGCAGGTCCAGGTCGACGACGTCCGCCGCGTCATCGAGCACGTCGACTTCGTCGCCGTCCGCGCGGGCGAGAAGGTCACCGTCGACATCGTCGTCAACGTCGTGGGTGACGCCGCCTCCGGCACCATGGTCGTCACCGACGCCAACACCCTGACCGTCGAGGCCGAGGCCACCCACGTGCCGGAGAGCCTCGAGGTCAGCATCGAGGGTCTCGAGATCGGCACCCAGATCCTGGCCGGCCAGGTCGAGCTGCCCAAGGGCACCACCCTGGTGACCGACCCGGAGACCCTGGTCGTCAACATCACCGAGGCCCGCACCATCGAGGAGCCCGTCTCCGAGGAGGCCGCCGAGGGCGAGGCCGCCGAGGGTGAGGCCGCTGAGGCCACCGACGCCGAGTGACTTCTGACTCGGTGACCGACGGCGTCTGGCTGGTCGTCGGCCTGGGCAACCCCGGGCCGACGTACGCCGGACACCGTCACAACATCGGCTACCTCGTCACCGACGAGCTGGCCAACCGGCTGGGCAGCAAGTGGCGTGCCCACAAGTCCGGCCGTGCTGACGTCGTGGAAGGGCGCCTCGGGGGGAACACCCCCGGGGTGCCCGGCCCACGCGTCGTGCTCGCCCGCTCCCGGACCTACATGAACGAGTCCGGCGGGCCGGTCAAGGCGCTCGCGACCTTCTACAAGGTCCAGCCCGACCACGTGATCGCCATCCATGACGAGCTCGACATCGCCTTCGACACGATGCGGGTCAAGCTGGGCGGCGGCGACAACGGCCACAACGGGCTCAAGTCGATGCGGTCCTCTCTCGGGACCGGCGACTTCCACCGGGTGCGCGTCGGCATCGGCCGCCCGCCCGGTCGCCAGGAGGTGCACGACTTCGTGCTCTCCAACTTCTCCACCACCGAGCGCAAGGTGCTGCCTTTCGTGGTCGACACGGCCGCCGACGCCATCGAGACGCTGATCACCGAGGGCCTGGAGAAGACCCAGCAACGGTTCAACTCCTAGGGTCAGCTCCTCGGCGGCCGCAGATACCGGTCGTACGCCGCGACCGCGGCCAGCTGGGACCCGACCCCGAACTTGCGCAGGATCGACTTCACCTGGGTCCGCACCGTCGTCTGCGCCACTCCGAAGCGTTCCGCGATCTGGGCGACGGGCGTCCCGTCGTACAGCAGCTCGAGCACCTCGCGCTCGCGCATCGTCAGCGAGCCGACGAGCCCGCGCATCCTCTCCAGCCCGTCCCGCATCAGGTGCCACTGCGCGACCAGGCCCTCGACCTCTGCCGGGGAGTGTCCCGGGCGACCCTCGGCGGCGTCGCGCAGCGAGCACTCGATCGTGTCCGAGTCGGAGGCGGCAGGCAGCACCTCGACCGCCCCGGCCTCGATCAGCGCACCCCACAGCCCGCCGCGGGGAGCGGTGGTGAGCGCCACCCCCGGCAGACGTACGCCACGCACCAGCGTGCACACCCGGTCGAGCTGCGCCCAGTTGTCGATGTCGGTGACGACCAGCCAGGCCGCGGGGTCCCCCAGGAGAAGGGAGGCCGGGTCCGCGTCGGTGGCAGCGGTCGCCGTCACGATGATGCCGCGCTCGTCGAGCGTGACCCTCACCGCGTCAAGGGTCATCGTCTCGTCGGCGGAGACAGCCACCCTGAGTCGTACGGTCGTGCCTGCCATGTCTGGTGTGCCGTTCGGTCGTCTCGGGCCCGGCCAGATATCCCTGGGGGTATACCCATTCTGGTGGTCGGGCGAACCGTATCGGGAACCTGTTCTACGATCCCCCAAGTTTGGGGATGACCTGGGACAACGCTTCCCGCACTGTAGATTGCGGACGACCCCGGAAATCTATGACTCCTCAATTCTCGGTATTGGCCCGAAATGCGGTCGCGCGACGATAACGTGCTGATTACGTTTCCTTCAGCGAAGGATTCGGTCACAACATTCATATTGGGACGGCCCGACAAACTCGGGCTGGGGGAGCAGGGCCTGCACAAGGCCGATCCGGGACTCATACCTCACTGGCCGACCCGTCCTGGGGAGCAGTATGTCTACGTCCATTTTCAAGCGGATCAACTCGGGTTGGTTAACCACCGCGTACGCAACCACGACCGCCGTCTTCATCGGCGTCCAGAGCTTTCTCATCGCCGTCCTCCAGGGCCCCTGGGTCTCCTTCCACACCCACGGAGCGCTCCTCTGGGTCCTGCTCACCGCCATCGTCGTCGCCACGTCGCTGGCGGCGTCCGCGGGCCTCCTGCACGGTGCCGTCCGCATCTACCGGCGCGTGTGCGCGGCGGAGGCGAAGGCGGCCGACGAGATCTACCTCGACCTGCTCAGCGCCCGGGAGACGCAGCGCCTCCAGCGGGCCCGGATGCACGAGGTGACCTCGACCCTCGCCGGTGTCCGCTCGGCCAGTGAGCTGCTGTGCAACTCCGAGACGCTCGACCCGGAGCGCCGGGTCGCGATGCTGACCATGATGGGCAGCGAGCTCAGGCGCCTGGAACGCCTCGTCCGGGCCCACCGCGGCGGTGCCGACACGGTGCCGGTCGACAACGGCGTGATCGATGTCGACGCGGTGATCCACAACCTCGCCCTGGCTCACGAGGCCAGCGGCACCACAATCGTCCACCATCCCAGCAACGCGCTCGCCGCCGGCAGCTCGGACGCGGCGGCGGAGATCGTCAACATTCTTCTCGACAACGCGGCCAAGCACGGCTCCGGCGCTGTCGAGGTCGTGGTCCGGCACGAGCCGGGCGGGTCCGGCCAGATGGTCGTCGTCGAGGTCTCCGACGACGGCCCCGGAGTCGCCCCCGAGGTTCGCGACCGGATCTTCGAGTGGGGTGTCCGTGGTCCGGACTCGGCCGGCCAGGGAATCGGGCTCAACGAAGCCCGCACCGTTGCCGAGCGGATGGGTGGGTCGCTCCGCCTCGCCGCCGGGGAACGCACGACCTTCGTGGTCACCCTTCCCAGTGCAGTGATCGAACGCTCCGGGGTCGGAGCAGAGAACGAAGGTGCCTCCGATGGCGTTGTCGCCGCGTAGCCAGTACCGAGTCGTCATCGTCGAGGACCACGTCCTCTTCGCCGAGTCGCTCGAGCTCGCCGTCTCGATGGAGGGATACGACGTACGCCGCATCCCGATGCCCAGCGAGCCCGTCTCCACCGCCACGATGGTCTCCGTCGTGCTCCGCAACAAGCCGAAGGTCGTGCTCCTCGACCTCGACCTGGGCCGCTACGGCGACGGTGTGCGTCTCATCGAGCCGCTCGCCAAGGCCGGCGTCGACGTGGTCGTGGTGACCGGCGCGATCGAGGAGGCGCGCTGGGGGCAGGCGCTGCGCAACGGCGCCCGCACGGTGCTGTCCAAGTCCCGCCCGCTCGGCGAGATCCTGGGCACCGTCAGGCGCCTCTACCAGGGCGCCTGCGTGCTCGCGGTCAGCGACCGCGAGCGGCTGATCCGGATCTGGTTCGAGCGCCAGCACGAGGTCGCCGAGCTGAGTCGCCGCATCGAGCTGCTCACCAAGCGCGAGTCGCAGGTGCTCGGTCACCTGATGCTCGGCCGCACCGTCCACGAGATCGCTGTCATCGGTGTCGTCTCCGAGGCGACCGTGCGTACGCAGGTGAAATCCATCCTCGCCAAGCTCCAGGTCACCTCCCAGATCGCCGCGGTCGGTCTCGCCCACCGCCTCGGCTGGCGCTCGCCCCAGTCCGTGGAGTGAGTCGACTGGTCTGGACCAGTGGGTTCCGGTTCCCTCATTTGGTCTAACCGGACCCCCATCGGCCCCCACCGACCGCTTTCGTCCCGCATTGTTCTGGCATGAAGTAGCGTTCGGGCGCCCAGCACCATGGGGGAGATGAATGACGATAGAGCTGGCGTCGGTGGAGACAGTAGTCCCGCTCGACATCAACCGCCGGAGGGTGTCCGCGAAGGCACCCTCTCTTCGGTTGCAGGCCTCGATGCTCGACGGGCTCGCATTGATGGTCCTGGCGCCGCTTCTCGTGGGACAGGAGATCGTCCACGCGCTCGTGTGGGGGTTGGTCTGGGGTCTGGTCACCAGGATCACCGCGCCGAAGATCCTGCCCGGTGCCGAGCGCCTGCGCGCGACGGTCTCCGGAGTCTTCAAGGCGTTCATGGCCATGAGCATGGCCACCTGGCTGCTCGGTGCGCTGGTCGAGCTGCCGCAGGCGCAGCTGGTCGTGCAGACGATCCTGGGGCTGGTGACCGCGCTCGCGTTCCGGGTGGGGGGCTACATCTTCAGCTCCCGGCCACGCAACCCGTTGCGGGTCGTCGTGGTGGAGGCCGCGCATGACCACGGCCCGATCCCGGAGTGGACCCACCGGCTCAGCGGCGGACTGATGGAGGCGGCGGCGGTCTGCCGCGCCGACGGGCTCTCCGGGGCGATCGCCTCGGTCGCGCCCGACGCCGTGCTGGTCGTCCCCGGGCCCGACCTGGCCGGCCGGGAGATCCAGCGGCTGGCCTGGACGAGCGAGTCCTTCGGGCTCCCGCTGCTGGTCAGCACCCGGATGCAGGACGTGACCCCGCAGCGTACGTCCTCGATGAGGCTCGGCTCGATGACCCTTCTCTATGTCGACGAGGCCCTGCGAGCCCGGCTGACCCGGGTCGCCAAGTACGTGTGGGAGTGGCTGGCCGCGGTCGCCGCCGCCACCCTGCTCCTCCCGGTCTTCCTGGCCATGGCGGCCGTGATCAAGCTCGACTCACCGGGGCCGGTCTTCTTCCGGCAGGTGCGCGTGGGCCGCAACGGCAAGCAGTTCCGGATCTGGAAGTTCCGCACCATGGTCGTCGACGCGGAGTCGCTGCTCCGCACCCTCGACCACCGCCCTGGACACGTGCTCTTCAAGCTCCGCGCCGACCCGCGGGTGACCCGGGTGGGGAGGGTGCTGCGGAAGTACTCCCTGGACGAGCTGCCCCAGCTGTTCAACATCGTGCTGGGCCAGATGTCGCTGGTGGGGCCGAGGCCTGGACTGCCGAGCGAGGTGGCCATGTACGATCGGGACTCTCATCGCCGACTCGCAGTTGCTCCCGGTCTGACCGGGCTGTGGCAGGTCTCGGGGCGTTCGGACCTCTCCTGGGAGGACACGGTCCGGCTCGACTTGGACTATGTCGACAACTGGACACTTCTGCGGGACTTCGGGATCGTCGTTCGTACGGTAAAAGCCGTTGTGCGTGGCTCTGGCGCCTACTAGTGAGTGTCCCCTAAACTCCCTGGCCGTTGTGTGAGCAACCCAACACGAATGAACAACTGGATCCTCGACGGGAACGTCCCCCATGCAAACCTCCCCCCACCCCAAGATTGCCGGCCGATATGAGCTGCACCGCCTGATCGGGCGTGGCGGTATGGGCGAGGTATGGCAGGCGATGGACCTCACCCTGCAACGCTGGGTCGCGGTCAAGGTCGTGAGGACGTCGGCCGACCCGACCATGATCGAGCGTTTCCGTCGCGAGTCGCTCTCGACCGCCGCCGCCAGCCACCCCGGCACCGTGCAGGTCCACGACGCCGGGATCGAGCGCACCGGCAACGGGCCGATGGCCTTCCTCGTCATGGAGCTCCTGACCGGTCCCGACCTCGGCGAACGCCTGCGCTCGCACGGCCCGCTGATCGCCCGGGAGGCCGGCGAGGTCATCGTCCAGGCCGCGCGTACGCTCGCCGCGGTCCACGGCCAGGGGATCGTCCACCGCGACATCAAGCCGTCCAACCTCGTCTATGACAGCGACCGCCGGATCAGGATCGTCGATTTCGGGATCGCTCAGCTCGCCCGGCTGGGCGACCAGCGGCTGACCTCCACCCACGATGTCGTGGGCAGTCTCGGCTATCTCTCGCCCGAGCGCGGCTCGGGCGGTGAGGTCGGGCCGGCGAGTGACATCTACTCGCTGGGCTGTCTCTTCTACGAGATGCTCACCGGGCGCACCCCCTACTCCGGCGGTGCCCCGGCGACGATGGTCTACCAGCACGCCACCGCGCCGATCCCGCGGGTCAGCAGCATGGTGCAGGTGCCGGGGATCATCGACGACCTGGTCGCGATGATGATGGCCAAGGAGCCCCAGCAGCGGCCGAGCGCGCAGGACGTGGTCGCGGTGCTCACCGGCTCCGGTCCGCTCCCCGTCTTCGACGCGCAGATGCCCCGGCCACGCGCGACGCACGCGTCCGGCCCGATCAGCACCTCCGGTGCCTTCGAGGCGTACGCCGGCAGCGGCTCGTTCCCGGCCGCAGCCGCTACCGGGTCGACCGGTGGGTTCTCCACGATCGGCGCGAGCGGCCCGATCCCGACCGGCGCGGCGGCGCGCGCGGAAGAGCGCCCCGGTGGTGCCCGCCGGGCGGTGAGCATCCTGCTGGCGATCGCCCTGCTCGGTGTGGCCGTCGGCGGCTGGGCGACGTTCGCCGCCTTCCAGAACGCCTCGGAGACGGGCCGGGCGGCCGCGCTCAGCGAGTCGCTCCCGGAGACCATCGAGCTGGCCGTCGACGTGATCTTCGAGCGGGACGCGCTGCAGCCGGTCTCGCAGGCGCCGGTCAACGTGCGCTCCACCTACCTGCACACCACCGACATCGCGGTCGAGAAGTGGCAGACCGCGTCGGCCGAGATCGACGTCGACGGCGACGCCGAGCTGCGCACGCTCCACCACGACATCAACGAGGTGCTCACCGACTTCGAGCTCTACCGGGTCGAGATGCAGGAGGGCGACAAGGCCAGTCAGGACGCCGCCCGCGAGGTCTACACGGGCCTGGCCAGCAACCTGCTGATGCTCGCCGCGCAGCTGCCCGAGCTCGAGGACGACGAGACCGCCGACCAGATCCGCAACCTCAGCAACCTGACGGCGGCGGCAGAGGCGTTCAGCATCGAGCGCGAGCTCATGGTCGTGGCGCTGTCCGAGAACGAGATCAGCACCAAGTCGGTCAAGGACCTCACCGACGCCGAGGCCGAGTGGGTCAAGGCGTCCTCGGCGTTCTACTCGGGTGCCTCGCCAGAGCTGCAGGCCGAGCTCGACCAGGTCTCCGACGGCACCTTCGACAAGGGCTCGGGTGCGATGATGGTGCAGCGTACGGTCCGCGACGTCGCCGCCAAGGGCGGCATCGACGGGGTCGCCAAGGAGATGCGGGCGGCGTCGAAGGGAGAGCCGATCGTACGCACCTGGTCCGACGGTGCCGTCGAATACATCCAGAGCCTGCGCGAGGTCATCCTGAAGTCGACCGAGACCATGGCCGACGCGGTCACCGACGAGCACGAGCGTGCCAAGACCGGGCTGATCCTGCGCGCGGTGCTCACCGGAGTGGCGCTGGTCGCCGCGATCGGGCTCGGCTTGGGCCTGTACCGGGCTCAGTATCGGGCCGGTCGCAGGTCTCGCTAGAGTGCCGCGGGTGACCTTTGATGCGCCCATGCCCGAGATCCTCGCCTCCGACCACCTGCTGGCCGCCTGGCTGGCCGAGACCGCCGGCCGGCGACTGCTCGAGGTGCGCGCCACCTCCGGCCTCGAGGGCAAGGCGCTCAAGGACGCGGGCGACCTGGCCGCCCACGAGCTGCTGATGAAGCTCGTCGCCGAGTACCGTCCGGAGGACGCGGTCCTGTCCGAGGAGGGCAAGGACTCCAAGGAGCGGCTCACCAAGGACCGGGTGTGGATCATCGACCCGCTCGACGGGACCCGCGAGTTCTCCGAGCCGCCGCGCGACGACTGGGCCGTGCACGTGGCGCTGTGGGGCTCCTCCAACGGCGGTGAGCTGATCGCGGGCGCGGTCGCGCAGCCGGCGCTCGCGGACGCATCCGTCCAGAGCACCTTCCACACCGGCGCGGCCCCGGTCGTGCCGCCCTCGACCTCGCCCCGTCCCCGGATCGCCGTCTCCCGCAGCCGCCCGCCGGCATTCGTCGAGGCGCTGGCCGAGGAGCTCGGCGCCGAGCTGGTGCCGATGGGATCGGCCGGCGTGAAGATGATGTCCGTCGTGCGCGACATCTCCGACGCGTACGTCCACGCCGGTGGGCAGTACGAGTGGGACTCCGCCGCTCCGGTGGCCGTCGCCGCCGCTGCCGGCCTGTTCACCTCGCGCATCGACGGCTCGCCGCTGCGCTACAACCAGGACGATGTCTATCTGCCTGATGTGATCGTGTGCCGGCCGGAGCTCTCGGAGCAGATTCTCTCGTTCATCAAGCGGCACGGGGTGGAGTGAGGCGGTTCCGGCGGTCGGTTTTCGCCGCCGGTTCGCGACTGTGTTTTGGTCGGCTGTGGGCCGCCGACCCTGTCGTCGAGTGTTTCTCGACCTGCCCCGGAGTCAAGGAGGGCCTGCGGCCGCCGGCTTCGCCGGTCGCCTTCGGCGATCCTTGACACCGGACCATGTCGAGAAAGATTTGGCTGGCTATCAGGGGCGGCGGCCCCAGTGTGGCCGCGGCACAATCACCTACGGGAGAGGGCTGCTCCACGCCGATAGCACCCCCGGGTCTCCCGGTGAAAGAAAAGTTTCTTTCACCGGCGCCCACCCCCTTTTGGCGAGGGCTGCAAGCCGGGGCGAACGAAAATTCGTTCACCCCGCCGGTAGTCCCAGCGACGGCCCCAGATCGACGACCCCAGATCCCAAGCCCCCACCTAACCCGGATCGACGCGCCAAACCCCTGCCGCCGACCCGATAACCAGCCAAAATTCTCAGCGACGGCCGGTGTCAAGGACCGCGAAGCGGCCGGCGAAGCCGGCGGCCGAAGGCCGTCCTTGACTCCGGACGCCGCTGAGAACACCCTCCCGTAACGGGTCGGCGGCAAACAGTCCCCCGAAAACACAGCAGCCAATGCGCGCCGAAAGAAGAAGCCGCGCAAAAAGATCAGGCGCCGACCAACAACCCCTCGAGCGCCTCCAGGCTCTGCCGCGCGTACCCCTTCCACATCCACCCGAAAACAGGCATCGCGAACGAGGCGGCAGACGAGGTGGGAGTGACGTCCCAGGACCAGGCGACCCGGGTGCCGGTGCCCGCCGGGGCGAAGGACCAGCGGCCGGCGACATGGCCGACCAGGAGCTTGAGGGGACCGGAGAGCGGCGTGATCTCGTAGGAGAACGACGTCGGGGCGTCGACGGCGGTCAGGGTCTCGCGCATCGTGGCACCGTCGGAGAGGACGATCGTGCGGGTCTCGCCGGCGGAGTCCCAGCCGCCGGCCTGATCGCGGACCTCGGCGATCGGGCCGATCGCGGCGTACCGGCGACCGAAGATCTGCGGTAGGGGAGCCGGTGGGACGCGGGCGAGGGCGGTCTCGTAGGCGATCGGGATCGCACGGGAGGACTCGAGGTGCAGCGCTTCAAGGTGCTGGGTCATGACTACGAGCATGGCAGTAGCGTGAGTGGCGTGGTTGAGCAGATCGAGATCCAGACTCCCGACGGCACCGCCGAGGCCTACCTCGCCCGGCCCGAGAGCGCCCCCAAGGGTGGTGTGCTCGTCTACATGGATGCCATCGGCCTACGGCCGCGGCTGGCCGAGATGATCGAGCAGGTCGCGTCCTGGGGCTATGTCGTGCTCGCGCCCAACGTGTTCTACCGCGACGGCGGCGTGGCCGAGTTGGCGCCGACCGCCGACCTCCGCGATCCGGCGGCCCGGGACGCGTTCTTCGGGAACGGTGCGATGGCGCGGGTTCGGAGCCTCACCGTTGCCCGGCTGGCGGTCGACATCCCGGCGTACGTCCAGAAGCTCCGGACCTACGTCGCCGGCCCGCTGGCGACGCACGGCTACTGCATGGGAGCGCGGATCGCGGTGCGGACCGCGGGACGGTTCCCCGACGAGTTCGTCGCGGTCGGCGGGTTCCACGGCGGCGGGCTGGTGACCGCGGACGAGGCCTCGCCGCACACCTGCATCGCCGGGACGAGGGCGGAGTACTACTTCGGGCATGCCGACCACGACCGCTCGATGACTCCGGAGAACGTCGCCGATCTCGGCCGGGCGCTCGACGACGCCGGGGTGACCTACACCAACCTGATCTACCCGGACGCCCCGCACGGCTACACGATGGCGGACACCTCGTCCTACCAGGAGGCGGGGACGCATCGGCACTTCACCGACCTCGAGCTCCTCTACGCCCGTACGATGGCCTGATGGCGAAACCGGTGCTGGTCGTGATGGGTGTCTCGGGTTCGGGGAAGTCGACCATCGGTGCGGCGATCGCAGGCAGGCTGCGGGTGCCGTTCGAGGATGCCGACGACCTGCATCCGCCGGCGAACATCGAGAAGATGACCGCCGGGATCGCGCTCGACGACGATGACCGCTTCCCCTGGCTGGAGGCCGTGGGGGAGTGGCTCGCCGGGCATGAGGAGCGCGGCGGCGTGATGAGCTGCTCGGCGCTGAAGCGGAAGTACCGGGATCAGCTCCGCCGGCACAGCGCCGGAGTGACCTTCCTCCACCTGGAGGGCACCCGCGAGGTGATCGCGAGGCGCCAGGCGAGCCGGCCCGGCCATTTCATGCCGGCCTCGCTCCTGGACAGCCAGTTCCGCACGCTCGAGCCGCTCGAGCCGGACGAGGCCGGGTTCGCCATCGACGTCGATCAGCCGGTCGACGCGATCGTCGAGGAGTACGCGCGCCGCATCGGTGCCTAGCGCCGAGAGGCGGCCGACACGCGCCCATCTCGGGTTAGGCGTTGCGTGCCGGCCGCGGCCACACCCGGGTGAGGGACCAGCGGGCGGGCCCACTTTCGACGGTAACTCAGGATCCCCCGGCACAACAGAGGGTTTGCGGCTATCGCTGCAGGTCAGAGCGTAAAAAGACGTCCGGGACCTCGGACGCTTTCGAGGTGAACTCCGGGGCCCGCTTCTCCAGGAATGCGGCGACTCCCTCCTTGCCGTCGCCGACAGAGGCGTAGAACATCGCCAGCGAGTCGCTCAGGTGCGCCTCGAGCGGGTGGCGCACGGAGGCGTTGCGGGTGATCAGCTGGCGTACGAGCGCGGTGCCGACCGGCGACCGGTTCTGGGTGAACCTCCGGGCCAGCTCGAAGGCGGCGGGCAGGAGCTCGTCGGGCAGGTGGATGCTGCGGACCAGCCCGCCGTCGAGCGCCTGGTCGGGGTCGAGGATCTCCGCGGTGTAGAGCCACTCCAGGGCCCGTGGTACGCCCACGACGCGCGGCAGGAAGTAGGACGAGCAGGCCTCGGGGACGATGCCGAGCTTGCCGAAGACGAAGCCGATCTTCGCCTTGGAGGAGGCCAGCCGCGCGTCCATCGCGCACAGCATGGTGGCTCCGATCCCGACCGCCGGGCCGTTGACCGCGGCGATCACCGGCTTCGGGAGCGCGTGGATGGCGAGGGTGACCTTGCCGCCCGTGTCGCGTACGCCCTCGGCGTACTCGGGGTGCTTGGCCGGGTCGGCCAGGTGCTCGGCGAGCTTCTCGGGCGTCGGGTGCAGCGACTCGTCGAGGCCGAAGACGTTGCCCTCGGCCGAGAGGTCCATGCCCGCGCAGAAGGCCCGCCCCGCACCGGTCACGATCACCGCGCGCACCTCGTCGGCCATCGCGTCGGTGGTGAACACCTCCTCCAGCTCGCGTGCCATCGTCACCGTGAACGAGTTGAGCGCGTCCGGTCGGTTGAGGGTCAGGAGCGCGATGCCGTCGGCGTCCACGTCGAAGGTCAGGGTCTCGTAAGCCATGGGTCACAGTCTGCACCGGTGGTCGAGCTTGTCGAGACCCCCGGTCGTGGATTGCCTCTGTTCAGCCGCGTAAGGGCCGGTCTGCCTACTGACGAAAGTCGGTACAGCCGAGGTGAGACGGCAACTACGGTGATGAGCGTGAGTCTGCTGCGCGTGCCCCGGGTCTGGGAGCCGATCCTCTCGGCACTGCTGATCGCCGCGGTCGCGGCCGAGCACCTCTACATGAGCGGCGCCGGCCATCCGCAGTGGTCGGGCTGGTCGGCGGTGGCAGGCGTCGTCGGAGTGGCGCTCGCCATGTGGCTGCGGCGGCCGTATCCGGCGGTCTCGGTGGCGCTGGTGTGCGTGCTGGTCGGCGGCACGGTGGTGGCGAACGACGGCTGGATCCTGATCAACTACGTCGCGTTCGCGGCCCTGGTGAGCTTCCTCGTCGGCAGGTGGGCCGATCAGGCGTGGCCGTCGATGGCGGTGGTGGGCGTGGCCGTGGTGGCGTTGACCGTGCTCGACGCCACCGTCAACGGCGGCGGGGTGCAGGTCGCGATGGCCGGCAACATGATCATCTTCATGGCGCTGCCGTGGCTCAGCGGCCGCTACCTGCGCCAGGTTGCCCGCCACCACTCGACGGCGATCGAGCAGGCCCAGCTGACCGAGCGGGCCCGGATCGCTCAGGAGATGCACGACTCCCTGGGCCACGAGCTGAGCCTGATCGCGCTGCGCGCCGGGGCGCTCGAGGTGGCGCCGGGGCTCACCGCGACCCACCAGAAGGCGGCCGGGGACATCCGCGCGGCCGCCGCCGGGGCCACCGAGCGGCTCGGCGAGATCGTCGGCGTCCTCCGTCCCGCCGATGAGGAGGCGCCGCTGACCCCCGCTGCGACCGGGATCGCCGACCTGGTCGAGCGCGCGCGTGAGTCGGGGATGGACGTACGTCTGGTCGGCTCGCTCACCGAGGGCACCGCACCGGTCCGGGACACCGCTGCGCACCGGATCGTGCAGGAGGCGCTCACCAACGCCGCTCGGCACGCTCCGGGGTCGTCGGTGACGGTCTCGGTGGAGGAGCGCGAACCCGAGGGCGTACGCCTCTCGGTGAGCAACGGCCGAGCGACCCTGCCGCCGGGTGCCGGAGCGACGACCGGACTGGGCCTGGCCGGGCTGGAGGCGGCGGCCCGTGCCGCCGGCGGCACGCTGCGCCACGGCCCCGTCCCTGGCGGAGGCTTCGAGGTGGTCGCCGACCTGCCTGCCCATCAGCGGCGAGAGGCTGTGCTGTGATCCGGGTGCTGCTCGCTGACGACGAGGCGATGGTGCGCGCCGGCGTACGCGCGATCCTGGAGACCGACGAGGCGATCGAGGTGGTCGCGGAGGCCGCCGACGGGCGCGAGGCGGTCGACGCCGCCCAGCGCCACCGACCCGACGTGGCGCTGCTCGACGTCAGGATGCCGCGGATGGACGGCCTGGCGGCCGCGGCAGAGATCGCCCGGACCGCCCCGGAGACCGCGCGGGTCATACTGACCACGTTCTCCGAGGACGCCTACATCGCCCGGGCGCTCGGCGACGGGGCCAGCGGCTTCCTGCTCAAGTCGGGTGACCCCCGCGAGCTGCTCGCGGGAGTGCACGCGGTCGCCGACGGCGCCGCCTTCCTCTCGCCGCGGGTGGCCCAGCGGGTCATTGCCGAGCTCGGCGCCGGGGCGGGTGATCGGATGTCGCGGGCCGCCGACGCCCGGGCGAAGGTCGCCACCCTCACCGACCGTGAGCGCGACGTGATGGCACTGGTCGGCGCGGGGCTCTCCAACGCCGAGATCGGCCGCCGTCTCCATCTCGTGGAGGGCACCGTGAAGGCCTATCTGAGCAGCGCCTTCGGTCGTCTCGGCGTACGCAACCGGGTGCAGGCGGCGGTCCTCGCCCACGAGGCAGGGCTGGTGGCGCCATCGGTGGTCGAGCTTGTCGAGACCTCCAGGACCGAGAGCTCGACCACCGACGGGGATCAGGCGTCGCGCCGGCGCAACACCAGGTAGCCCGCCACCAGCGTGACCACCGACCACGCGGCGAGGAGCCCGAGCCCGCCGTTGCGGCCGTAGGGGAGCCCGTCATCGAGCCCGAAGAGGGTCGCGATCCCGATGCCGAGATACTCCGTGCCACCGGTGCCCGGCAGGTAGTAGGACACCTCCGTCATCAGGTCCATCCCGCTCATCATCAGCACCATCGGCAGCAGGAAGAGCGCCAGGAAGGCCACGACCAGCGCCCCCGCGGTGCTGCGCAGCGCGACCGCGAGCCCGATGGCCAGCGCGACGACCACGCCCAGGTAGACGCTGATCTTGCCGGCCACCGTGGCCACGGCGGAGGCGTCGAAGACGCCGTAGTCACCTGCAGTCAGATAGCCGAGACCGGCCCCCAGGAGCGCGAGGAGCGCGCCGGCGACCAGTGCGACCACCTCGACCACGACGAGCTTCGCGACCAGCACCCGGCCGCGCCGGGGCTCGCACTGCAGCGTCGTACGCATACTGCCGGAGGCGTACTCCGAGGTCACCGTCAGCAGCGCCAGTGCGATCAGCGCGAACTGGGTGAACAGCAGGCCCGCGGTGGCGACGTCCTCGACGTGGAGCAACTGGTCGGCGTGGGACAGGTCCGGGTTGGGCTCGGCCGCGTCGAAGCCCAGCGGGACCGAGTAGAGCGCCATCAGCGCGGCCGCGCCGATCAGGCACCACCAGGTCGAGCGGACCGACCAGAGCTTGATCCACTCGGACGAGATCGTGGCCAGGAACGGGCTCAGCATCAGGCCACCTCCCCGGAGTACTCGACGCTTCCCGCCGTCAGCTGGAAGTAGGCCTCTTCCAGCGAGGAGTGCCCGGCGACGAACGAGGCCAACGGGGAATCCGCGAGCAGCCGCCCACGACCCAGCACGACCAGATGGTCGGCGGTCTGCTGCATCTCGCTCATCAGATGGCTGGAGACCAGGACCGTACGCCCCTCCGCGGCGAGCGACCTCAGTAGCTTCCGGATCCACAGCACCCCGTCGGGGTCGAGCCCGTTGACCGGCTCGTCGAAGAGCATCACCCGCGGGTCGCCGAGCAGCACCCCCGCGATCCCGAGCCGCTGGCTCATCCCGAGCGACAGGCTCCCCGCCCTCCGCCGGCCGACCCCGGTCAGGCCGACCCGTTCGAGCACCTCGTCGACCCGGGCCACCGGGATCGAGTTGCTCCGCGCCATCGCCACCAGATGCGTACGCACCCGGCGACCGGGGTGCACCGCCTTGGCGTCCAGCAGCGCACCGACCTCGCGCAGCGGGCGGCGCAGCGAGGCGTACGGGCGCCCGTCGATGGTGGCGGTCCCCGACGTCGGCCGGTCCAGGCCGAGGATCATCCGCATCGTGGTCGACTTCCCGGCACCGTTGGGGCCGAGGAACCCGGTGACCCGGCCGGGCTGTATTCGCAGGGTGAGATCGTCGACCGCGGTGGTCGCGCCGTATCTCTTGGTCAGGTGGTCCAGTGTGATCATGCGTCGAACCTAGGGACGTACGCAGCCCGGGAGAGTGGACGAAAAGCAGCCGTCCCTACCGACGAAAGTCAGTAGGGACGGCTACGGATGGTTCGGACTACCCGGGCAGACCGGTCGGCGTGCAGATGTCCGCCGGGATCTGGTCGACGGTGTCCGCCTTGATGTGGCCGAACATCGTCAGCGCGTCGTCCTTGCGCCAGTTGACCGCGAAGTCCTTGATCGGGACGCCGCAGGTCATCGCGGAGCCGCCCGCGAGCGCCTTGAACGCCCACAGGAACTTCGCGCCGCCGATGACGCTCATGCCCTTGCCGACCTTGAGCCCCTCGGCGCCGCTGCCCATCTCGGCCAGCTTGGCGGGGTTCAGCAGGGTGCCCACGCTGGTGGCCTTCTTGCCGATCGCCGAGATGACCTCGGTCTGGTTGGCGCCACGGCCGAGGTCGCCGTTCTCGGCCGCGTAGCGGGAGCGGGAGTAGGCGAGCGCGGTCACGCCATCTACCTCCTGGCAGCCCTTCTTGATGTTCAACCCCGCCTTGGGGTCCTTCATGTCCTTCTTCGGGCAGATCTCGATGCCGCCGACGCCGTCGACGAGGCGGGCCAGGCCGCCCATGCCGATCTCGACGTAGCCGTCGATGCGCACGCCGGTGTTCTGCTCGATCGTCTGCACCAGCAGCTCGGGCCCGCCGTAGGCGAAGGCCGCGTTGATCTTGGTCGTGCCGTGGCCCGGGATCGGGACCAGCGAGTCACGGGGGAGGGTCACCACGATCGTCTTGCCGGCGCCGGTGTGCAGCAGCTTGATGGTGTCGGTGCGGCTGCCCGCGGCGTCACCGGTGGAGAGCTTCTTCTTCTCCTCGGCGGTCAGGCCTTCGCGGGAGTCGCTGGCGACGATGAGGTACGTCGTGCCCGGCTGGTCCGCCGGCCGCTCGCCCGCGGTCGGCTCGTAGGCGACCTTGTCGACCTTGTTCCAGGCCGAGATGCCGATCCAGGCCACCGAGCCGACCAGGATCAGGATCGGGATCATCACGATGATGACGAACTTGCGGAACGGGTGGCGCTTCTTCGGCCGGGACTGACGGCCCCCGCGACCGCCGCCGTAGCCGTTGCCCGGGCCCCCGTAGCCGCCGCCGTTGCCGCCGCCGTACTCGCTCGGCTGGCTCCAGCCCTGGTTGTAGCCCTGGTTGTAACCCTGGTTGCCGTAGCCGCCCTGCCCGGGCGTCGGCGCGATCTCGCCCGGCTGGGGCAGCGGCCGGTCATAGCCGCCACGCGGCGGCGCCTGGGGAGGCGAGCCGGCGGGAGGCCGACGGACGGTGGGCATGACGTTGGTCGGCTCCGGGCCCGAGTTCTGGGCAGGCTGGCCACCGCCGTACGCCCAGCCGTACTGCTGCGACCGGGGATCGTTCGGGTTGCCAGGGTTGCGGGGGTTTGGCATGGGCTCAAACGTACCGTGCCCGGCGACTAGAGTTGGTCGGCGCGTCGCGTCACTCTGTTACGTGTGTGACTAGTGATACTGGCGATGCAAACTCTTCACCCGAGGGACCGAGATGGCTGACCAGAACTACCGGCCGCAGCGTACGGCCGCCGAGCGCGCCTCCCGCGTGCGGTTCCGCCGCGCGATGGCGTTGCTGCTGATCACGCTGCTCCTGCCCGGGTCGGCCCAGCTCGTCGCCGGCAACCGCCGGGTCGGCCGGATCGCGATCTGGACCGTCATCGGTCTCGCGGTCACCGCCGGGCTGGTCTTCGTGATCTCCCTGTTCTGGCACGGCCTGATCTTCCAGCTCGGCACCAGGCCCTGGCTGCTCGGCCTCTTCCGGATCGCGCTCATCGCGG
This sequence comes from Nocardioides sp. NPDC057767, assembly GCF_042798275.1. Taxonomy (NCBI): domain Bacteria; kingdom Bacillati; phylum Actinomycetota; class Actinomycetes; order Propionibacteriales; family Nocardioidaceae; genus Nocardioides; species Nocardioides sp. NPDC057767. The sequence continues at coordinate 182,848 of NZ_JBHVKJ010000002.1, forward strand.
GTGCGATCGCCTGGGCCGCACTGTTCATCGACGCCTGGCGGCTGGGCCGCCCGCTCGAGCTCGACCTCAAGCAGCGCCGGGTCGTGGTCGCGATCGGCGGCGCACTGGCCTTCTCCGTGGGCGCGACCCTGATCTTCGGCGCCCACCTGGTCGGTGTCCACAAGGGCATGGTCGAGGCGATCTTCGCCGGCGCGGAGGCCGCCGAGGCCCACAACGGCCGCTTCAACGTCCTGCTCGCCGGTGCCGACTCCGACGGCGGGAAGACCCGCTGGGGCCTGCGGCCCGACTCTCTGACGGTCGCCTCGATCGACGCGGTCACGGGTCGCACCGTCCTCATCGGCCTGCCCCGCAACATGCAGAACTTCACCTTCGACGACGGCTCCCCGATGGACAAGGAGTTCCCGCGCGGCTTCGACTGCGACGGCTGCTACCTCAACGGCGTCAGCACCTGGGCCGGAGAGCACAAGGAGCTCTACAAGGGTGAGAAGGACCCCGGGATGGCCGCCACCGTCGACGCCGTCGAGGGCATCACCGACCTGCAGATCAGCTACTACGCGATCGTCGACCTCAACGGCTTCCAGGAGATCGTCGACGCCATCGGCGGCGTCACCCTGAAGGTCCGCCAGCCGATCCCGGTCGGCATCCCCTCCGACAGCTTCTACACCCACATCCAGCCCGGCACCAGGAAGCTCGACGGCTGGGAGACCCTCTGGTACGCCCGGGCCCGTCACGACTCCGACGACTACTCCCGGATGGCCCGTCAGAAGTGCGTCCTGAACGCGATCCTGCAGCAGACCAGCCCGGCCGACGTCGTACGCCACTACCAGGATGTCGCGAAGGCGACCGGATCCACGATCACGACCTCCGTCCCGCCGAGTGAGATCGAGCGGTTCTCGGCGCTGGCGCTCAAGGCGAAGTCGCAGAAGATCTCGACGCTCTCGCTGGTGCCGCCGCTGGTCGACACCGCCGACCCCGACATGTCCGACATCCACGCCGAGGTTCGCAAGGCGGTGAAGAAGGCGACCCCGAAGAAGGAGGAGGTCTTCGCGTCCCCGAGCACCGGCGACGACGGCGAGACCAAGGCGCCCGCCCCGAAGAGCAAGCCCAAGGCCTCCGGCGACTCCGACAAGGGCGGCCCCGTCACCGGCGGTTCGCTGGGCTCGCGCAACAAGGGCTACCAGGCCAACGAGACCGACGACCTCGCCTCCGCGTGCTGAGCCACCGTCGGTCGAGCCGCGAGCGTCAGCGAGCGTGTCGAGACCAACACAGCACGTACGCGACCGTGTTGGTCTCGACACGCCCCCGCCCAGCGGCTCCGGCGGCTCGGCCAGCGGGGTCCTGCTCGAGCGTGTTGAACAACGCGTTAACGGGGCGTCACGACGACTCGCTGATTCCCGGGATACCCCGCGGTCGCGGCTAGTCTGGATCCGTGCCAGGGAGTAATCGTGTCGCCGCCGTGGTGGTGACCTTCAACCGTCTCGAGCTGCTGCAGCGACTGCTGGAGCGGCTCGACGTGGTCGACGGGCTCGACGAGGTGATCGTCGTCGACAACGCCTCCACGGACGGCACGTCGCAGTGGCTCGCCGAGCTCGACGGCGCCGATGGGGTCTCGACAGGCTCGGCCACCAGAAGCGCGGTTCCGGTGGTCGCGCGCACCCTGCAGCGCAACAGCGGTGGTGCCGGCGGCTTCCACGACGGCCTGGAGCTGGCGATCGAGCGCGGCGCGGACCTGGTCTGGCTGATGGACGACGACGGCCTGCCCGATCCAGACTGCCTGGCGCTTCTCCTCAAGCAGACCGACCTCGACTTCTGGGGGCCGCTCGTCGTCGACGAGGGCGACCCCGGCCGCCTGGTCTTCCCGATCCGGCTCCCGGGCCGTTCGAAGGTCGTGCACCAGCTCGCCGACGTCGAGGCGGCGGCCACCGATGGCCTGATCAAGGACATCGTGATCCCGTTCAACGGGGTCCTGGTCACCCGCGACCTGGTGGAGCGGATCGGCTACCCCCGGGCGGAGTACTTCATCTGGGGCGACGACCACGAATACCGCCTCCGGGCCGAGAAGGCCGGGGCCCGGATCGCCACCGTCGTCGGGGCTCAGGTGCGCCACCCGGCCGTCGGTGACCTCGGCACCCCGATGGCGTGGGGGAGGGCGACGTACAACCACACGCCCAGCGACCTGAAGCACTACTGCATGGCGCGCAACAACCTGCTCAACCTGCGCGACTACCGAGGGTGGCCCTTCGCTTTGGCTTTCGTGGCCAAGACTCTATGGTTCTACCTGCTCACCAAGCCGCAGCCGAGCCGCATCCGGCTGTCGGTGCAGGCGTGGTGGGCGGCTGTCCGGGGGGACTTCAGTGGACACGAGAGGTTCCTTCGTTGAGCACCACCCGTGAGACGGTCGCGATCGTCGTCGTCACCTACAACCGCGCCGACATGCTGCGTGGGCTGCTCGACGGGCTCACCAAGCTCGACCAGCCCGCCGACGCCGTGATCGTCGTCGACAACGCCTCCACGGACCACACCGCGCAGGTCCTCGCCGAGGCGGTCACGCCCAACCTCCAGGTCATCGACAGCCCCGAGAACCTCGGTGGCGCCGGCGGCTTCCACCTCGGCGCCAAGGCCGCGGTCGAGCAGGGCTGGGACCGGCTCTACCTGATCGACGACGACGTCGTCCCGGCCCACGACTGCCTCGAGGTGCTGCTCGCCCAGGACGAGGACTGCCTCTTCTCGGTGCGCGAGGACCGCAACGGCAAGCTGATCGAGCTGGCCGCGCTGAAGTTCGACCTGCGCAACCCGCTCGCGATCAAGCCCAAGACCGCCGCGGTCATGGACACCTACCCGACCCGCGACGCCATGCCCGAGCGGGTCCCGGTGGAGAACGTCGCCTTCGAGGGCTTCATGATCCGCCGCACCGTCCTGGAGGAGATCGGCCTCCCCGACCCCACCTACTTCATCTTCTACGACGACGTGGACCTCGCGATCCGCGCCCGCCGCGCCGGCCGCACCATCTGGGCCGTACGCGACGCCGTGCTCGTGCGGCAGCTCGACTTCAGCCAGCAGCACGACCTGGCCGGCTGGAAGGGCTTCTACATGTACCGCAACCTCTTCGTCGTCCACTTCCGCTACGGCGAGAACGTCCTCGTACGTCTCAAGCCCTGGCTCATCACCGCGGCTGTGGTCCTCCTCAGCCCGCTGCGAGGCGGCAAGCACGAAGCCGTCAACGTGATCAAGGCCCTGCGCGCCGCGCGGGGTATGCGAACCCTGCCCACACCTTGACCCTCACCTCCTCCTGACCGACCCCTTACCCACAGAGACCTAGACTGAGCGATCGTGTCCTCCCCTGAAACCACTCCTGACCTCGTCGTCGTCGGCTCCGGCCTCTTCGGCCTCACCATCGCCGAGCGCGCCGCCTCCGAGCTGGACAAGAAGGTGCTCATCATCGAGCGCCGCCCCCACATCGGGGGCAACGCCTACTCCGAGTTCGACGAGGAGACCGGCATCGAGGTGCACAAGTACGGCACCCACCTCTTCCACACCTCCAACGAGAAGGTGTGGGACTACGTGCGGAAGTTCACCGACTTCACCGACTACAAGCACAAGGTCTTCGGCAAGTACAAGGGACAGGTCTACTCCCTGCCGATGAACCTCGCGCTGATCAACCAGTTCTTCGGGAAGTCGCACACCCCCGACGAGGCGCGCGCGCTGATCGCCGAGCAGGCCAGCGAGTTCAAGACCGAGGAGGCCCAGAACCTCGAGGAGAAGGCGATCTCGCTGATCGGCCGCCCGCTCTACGAGGCGTTCATCAAGGGCTACACCGCCAAGCAGTGGGAGAAGGACCCCAAGGAGCTGTCGCCGGACATCATCACGCGCCTCCCGGTCCGCTACACCTTCGACAACCGCTACTTCAACGACAAGTACGAGGGTCTGCCGGTCGACGGCTACACCGCGTGGCTCGAGCGGATGGCTGACCACCCGAACATCACGGTCATGCTCGACACCGACTTCTTCACGGTTGTCGACGACTACAAGGGCAAGGTCCCGATCGTCTACACCGGCCCGGTCGACGAGTACTTCGACTTCTCCGCCGGCAAGCTGTCGTGGCGCACCGTGGACCTCGAGTCCGAGATCCTCGACGTCGACGACTACCAGGGCACCGGCGTGGTCAACGCCAACGACCCCGAGGTCCCGTTCACCCGCGAGCTCGAGTTCAAGCACCTCCACCCAGAGCGTGCCGACCGCTACAAGCCGGGCAAGACCGTCGTCGTGAAGGAGTACAGCCGCTTCGCCCAGGAGGGCGACGAGCCGTACTACCCGATCAACACCGCCGACAACCGCGAGAAGATCCTGGTCTACCGCGACCTGGCCAAGAAGGAGCCGATGGTGCTCTTCGGTGGCCGCCTCGGCACCTACAAGTACCTGGACATGCACATGGCGATCGCGTCCGCGCTCACCATGTTCGAGAACAAGCTCCGTCCCCACTTCGAGGACGGCACCCCGCTCACCTCCGGAGGCGTTGACGAATGAGCGTGACCCGACTGCTCCAGCGGCAGATCCTGCCCCTGGACCGTGACTCCGACGTACTCCCGCTCTACGTCGATAACCAGGCTGCCATCCTCGACGCCGACAAGTACGAGGTCGGCTCCGACAAGACGGCCCAGGCGCTGAACAACGCCCAGATCCGCCAGTCGATCAACGACGGGACCCAGATCCACCCCGACCAGATCGAGTCGCGTACGGCGCTGCGGATCCTGAAGAGCGAGCGGCTCTCGCTCGGCACCTACTTCAACGCGTTCCCGGCCAGCTACTGGCGCCGGCACACCGTGGTCGACAGCGTGAAGCTGACCGTCGCTCTCCAGGGCCGTGGTGCGAGCGTCATCGTCTACAAGTCGATGGCCAACGGCCGCTCGCAGCGCGTCGATGCCGCCGACACCGGCACCAACCCCGAGGGCACCTTCACCTTCGACCTGCCGCTGAAGCCGTTCGTCGACGGCGGCTGGTACTGGTACGACGTGGTCGCCTCCGACGAGGACGCCGTCATCACCTCGGCCGAGTGGACCGCGGAGGTCCCCGACGACCGTGCCGAGCACGGCACCGTCGACATCTGCGTCACCACGATGAACAAGCCCGACTTCTGCGCCAAGCTGCTCGCGCAGATGGGTGAGGACGAGCAGCTGCGTCCCTACCTCGACACCGTCTTCGTGATGGAGCAGGGCACCAAGAAGGTCGTCGACGACGTCGAGTTCCCGGCGGCCGAGAAGGCTCTGGGCGACCTGCTGCACATCATCGAGCAGGGCAACCTGGGCGGCTCCGGCGGCTACGCGCGCGGTCAGCTCGAGTCGCTGCGCAAGGGCACCGCGACGTACGCTCTGATGATGGACGACGACGTCGTCTGCGAGCCCGAGGGCATCATCCGCGCGGTCACCTTCGGTGACCTGGCCAAGCGGCCGACCATCGTCGGCGGCCACATGTTCTCGCTCTACGCCAAGTCCCGCCTGCACTCCTACGGCGAGATCGTCCAGCCGTGGCGGTTCTGGTGGCAGTCGGCCCCGGGCGTCTTCGGCGACTGGGACTTCGGTGCCCGCAACCTGCGCTCGACCCGCTGGCTGCACAAGCGCGTCGACGTGGACTTCAACGGCTGGTTCATGTGCCTGATCCCGCGCAAGGTGATCGAGGAGATCGGGCTCTCGCTGCCGGTCTTCATCAAGTGGGACGACTCCGAGTACGGCCTGCGCGCCAAGGCGGCCGGTTTCCCGACCGTGTCGTTCCCGGGGGCGGCCGTGTGGCACGTCCCGTGGACCGACAAGAACGACGCGCTCGACTGGCAGTCCTACTTCCACCAGCGCAACCGCTTCGTCGCCGCGCTGCTGCACTCGATCTACGACGACGGCGGCCGGATGGTCACCGAGTCGTTCTCCCACCAGATCAAGCACCTGGTCTCGATGCAGTACTCGACCGTCCTGCTGCGCCACCAGGCACTGCTCGACGTGCTCGCCGGCCCTTCGATGCTCCACGAGACCCTCGCGACCCAGCTTCCCGCCGTACGTCAGATGGTCAAGGACTTCCCGGACGCGCAGCTCAAGGCCGACCGTGACGAGTTCCCGCCCGTGCGTCGCCACAAGCCGCCGCGCAAGGGCAAGGACGACACCGACGTGCCGACCAACCGCGAGGTCAAGCTGGCTGCGCTCAAGGCGCCGATCCGGCAGCTGATGAAGCCGCGCAAGCTCTCCACGGAGTTCCCCGAGGCCGAGCTCGCCGCGATGGACAACCAGTGGTACCGGATCACCAAGTACGACAGCGCCATCGTGTCGATGAACGACCAGCAGGGCGCTGCCTTCTACCGCCGCGACAAGAAGCTCTTCAACCAGATGCTGCGTGACACCATCAAGGTGCACCGTCAGCTCAAGCGTCGCTGGCCCAAGCTGGCCGAGGAGTACCGCTCCAAGCTGAGCGAGTTCACCTCGCCGGAGGCATGGGAGAAGACCTTCGAGCCGTGGAAGGTCGCTGAGGAGAAGGGGACCGATGGCAACCGGAGTTGATGAACGTCCCGTACGGATCGTGGACGCGCCGCTGGCACCGCCGGCGGAGAACCTCGGGCTGCTGTCGGTCTTCAAGCGCCGCTATCTGCTCAAGCTGCTGGTGCAGCGGGAGATCAGCGGCCGCTACTCCAACTCGATCCTCGGCGTCTTCTGGTCCTACATCAACCCGCTGACGCAGTTCTGCGTCTACTGGCTCTTCATGGGCAAGATCATGGGCGCGGACAAGGGGATGGAGTACTACCCGATCCACCTGTTCGCCGGGCTCGTCATCGTCCACTTCTTCACCGAGACCTTCGGTGCCGGCACTCGATCCCTGCTCGGCAACAAGGGTCTGCTGAAGAAGATGGCGATGCCGAAGGAGATGTTCCCGGTCGCCTCGATGCTGGTATCGCTCTACCACCTGGTGCCGGCGACCCTGATCCTGGTGGTCGTCTGCCTGCTGAGCGGGTGGACCCCGACGTGGGAGATGGTCCCGTCGTTCCTGCTCGCGCTCGGCATCGTGATGGCGCTCGGCACCGCTCTGGCGCTGGTCTTCAGCCTCGCGAACGTCTTCTTCCGGGACTTCGGCAGCGCGGTCAACATTCTCACCAACTACATCCGGTTCGGTGTGCCGATGATGTACCCGTTCTCCATGATCGAGGAGTTCCTCGGAGAGAAGTCCTGGATCTACCTGCTCAACCCGATCTCGGAGGCCGTCCTGCTCTTCCAGCAGGCGTTCTGGATCGGGGTGACGGACAACCCCGAGGCGACGGCCGCCAAGCATCTGCCCGAGAATCTGTGGACGTGGGGCTTGGGAGCGTTCGGGGGATCGTTGGTGCTGCTGGTGATCGCGCAGCTGATCTTCAGCAAGTACGAGAACAAGATTCCGGAGCGACTGACATGACCGCCGACTCGATCGTGGTGGACGGGGTCACCAAGAACTTCACGCTCCGCTACCACCGCAGCATCAAGGACATCACCGTCGCCAAGATCAAGGGGCAGGCGGTCTCCAACACCTTCAAGGCGCTGGACGACGTCACCTTCACGATCAAGCAGGGCGAGTCGGTCGGCCTGATGGGCCTCAACGGCTCCGGCAAGTCGACGCTGCTCAAGCTGATCAGCGGCGTGATGCGCCCAGACCAGGGCGTCGTGAAGACGCGTGGCCAGATCGCCGGCCTGATCGCGACAGGGGCGGGCTTCCACCCGCAGCTGTCGGGTCGGGAGAACATCTTCCTCAATGCGGCGATCTACGGGCTCTCCGCCGAGGAGACCGCCGAGATCTACGACGACGTGGTGCGCTTCGCCGAGCTCGGTGACCACCTCAACTCGCCGGTCGGCAACTACTCCTCGGGGCAGTACTCCCGGCTGGGGTTCTCCGTCGCCGTCCACATCGACTCCGACATCTTCCTCGCCGACGAGGTCCTCGCCGTCGGTGACAAGCCCTTCAAGAAGAAGTGCATGGAGAAGATGGAGGAGATCCGCGACAGCGGCCGCACCGTGGTCTACGTCAGCCACGCCGCCGGCTCGGTCAAGCGGATGTGCGACCGCGTCATCTGCCTGGAGAAGGGCCGCCTGGTCTTCGACGGCGACGTCGACGAGGGCATCGAATACCTCCACTACGGTGAGGACGACGCCAAAGGGTCGGCCAAGCTGAAGCAGCTCGAGGCCGCCGACAGTGCCCTGGGGGCCGAAGTCTGATCCTGCGACCAAGTCGCAGGGTCGCAACGCGAAGAGATCGAACCCGCGAAGCGGGTCGAGATCCCATTGCCCGGCACATGAGCCCGCGAGGAATTACAGACATGTAGTTCCTCGCGGGCTCTTCCGTCCTCTGTTGCTGATGTGAAAGATGTTCCCTGGTGTTACGGAACCAGGGGGATCCACGCATGATTTCGCAGGCTGAACAGGACGAGTCGAACGACGCTCAGCGTGCTCGGTCCCGCTACGTGGCCTCGACCCAGCAGTTGCTCGTGCTCGGGGTCGTCCTGGCCGCCCTGGTCCCGGCGAGCACCGTCGTCGACCTGAAGGTGGTCCGTCCTGGCGACGCCCCGGTCTCGGACAGCACGGTCGTGTCGGCCGCGGCCGAGGTGCCCGCGGACCCGGTCGATGCCCGCCTGAAGGAGATCTCGTTGACCGCGCCGCTGGCCAAGGGTCGTGAGTCCGGCCGTGGTGTGACCGGCCGGATCACCACGCAGGCCAGGAGGGCAGCCTCCGCCGCCGATGCGGTGACCGTCACCAGTCTCCCGCAGCCCGTGAACGGCTTCGGCACGGTCGGGCTCACCTGGGCGCCCGGCGCGGTCGTCCCGGAGGAGTCGGTCGGGGCGGACGTACGCACGTCGGTGGACGGGACGTGGAGCGACTGGCAGGCGTTGGACGTCCACGTCGACGACCACGCTCCTGACCCCGCGTCCGCAGAGGCCGCGGGGGCGCGGCCTGGAACCATGGAGGCGATCGTCGGCGAGGTCGAGCAGGTCCAGGCACGACTGCGTCTCAGCGGCGCCGAGGTCCCCGCCGACCTCCGGCTGGCGGTGATCACCCCTGGCGAGGCGAGCTCGACGCGCAGCGAGTCGCCCGAGATCGAGACCGGGGCCGACGACGCCCCGGAGGCGGCTGAGGAAGCCAGGGACGTCGAGGGTGCCGAGGGTGCTGAAGAGGGCGACGCGACGCTCTCGGCGGCTGCGTACACGCCCAAACCCAGCATCTACAGCCGTCGCCAGTGGGGCGCCGACGAGAGCGTGCGCGAGGCCGGCCCGCCCGACTATCACGAGGTGCGCGGTGGGTTCGTTCATCACACCGTCAACACCAACTCCTACACCAGGGACCAGGTGCCCGGAATCATCCGGAGCATCTACACCTTCCACGTGCAGAGCCGCGGCTGGCGCGACATCGGCTACAACTTCCTGGTCGACAAGTTCGGCCGGATCTGGGAAGGCCGCTACGGCGGCGTCGACCGCCCCGTGGTCGGGGCCCACACGTCGGGCTACAACAGCTACAGCTTCGGGGCCTCCGCGATCGGCAACTTCGACAACGTCGCGCCCCCGAGCGCACTGGTGAACGCCTTCGGCACCCTCTTCGCGTGGAAGCTCTCGCTGCACGGCGTACGCGGCAACAAGGGCTCCACCAGGATCGGCGACCGCACCTTCGCGCACGCGATCATGGGACACCGCGACGCCGGCTCCACCGCATGCCCGGGGCGCTACCTCTACGCCCAGCTGAGCACGATCCGCTCGCAGGCGGGCTCGAAGCAGGCGAGCTGGGCCGCACGGGAGCTGCAGTCGCAGATCAGCGGCCGTGGTTACCCCGACCTGGTCGCGCGGAGGGCCTCCGACAAGCGGATCGTGGTGATCCGCACCGACGGCAACGCCCGCTTCGGTACGCCGCGGGCGACCAACCTGATCGGCGGCAGCTCGGCCACGCTGATGAATGCCGGTGACTGGGACCGCGACGGCGACGGCGACATCCTGATCCGGCACACCGACGGGACGATCCGGGTCTACCGGGGCAACGGCACCGAGACCTTCGCCGCGGGCGTCATCATCGGGCGCAACTTCGACTCGCTCGCGGTACTCGATGTCGTCGGCGACATCACCGGCGACGGCTGGCCCGACCTCCTGGGCAAGCACCCCACCGGCGAGATCCGGGTCTGGCCCGGGCACGGCACCGGTGCGCTGGGTGGCTCCTACCGGATGCGCAGCGCGGTGAGCGGTTCGACCCAAGTCATCGGAGCGGGCCGCTTCTACGCCGACGACGGCTCACCGGAGGCGATCTTCAGGGTCTCGAACAAGCTGCTGATCTTCCGCACCAACGGTCCCGGTGGCCTGACCACCTACTCCGACCCCGGCATCGACACCAGCGCCTTCGACTTCATCCTCGCGACCAAGGACCTGCGCGGTGCCTCCACGGGCGGCGACCTGCTGCTGCGTCGCAAGTCCGACGGGATGTGGTTCGCCTACGAGCACAACCAGAGCGGTGGCTGGGACCGGAAGTCACAGATGGGCGTCATGCGGGGCTACGACCAGGTCGGATAGCGCATGTCACGGACGTTATCGCGGAAATTCCGAGCATTTCATGGACAGCGTCCGTTAGATGTGTCTAACGTGTTTTTCAGCGAGTTTGCGGCAGGGAGGACGCAACACGCTTCTCTGCCGATCACCGGCTCGCATTTCTAGGGTTTCTCGGGAACTTGGAAAGGAGTCTGCTCATGTCTGATCCCGGCATCATCGAGGCGATCATCCAGGCGGTGATCGATTTTCTGAACAGCCTGTGACCCGCCCAAGATGCCTCGCAGCGCGGCGGGCGGCGCCTTCGATCGACTACGGAGTCCCAGGACAGCTCACCCCTTCCTCGAGTCCGTAGGGCGCCGCACCACCGCACTTGTCGGGCGTCCTGTCGGTGCCGGCCCGGATTACGAATCCAGGGCTGGCGCCGATTCATCGTTGTCGGGGCAGCCTGAATTCAGCGGAGGATATCCGCGTGAGAAATGGCGTTATCGAGTGCCGATAACCATGCGGTGTGGAGAGATCACGCGCGCTCCGGGAAATGCGTTGCGCGCTCGTTCGAGGCGAGGGCATCGAGCCGGTCCTCGGTCGCGTTGGCGACCAGCACCAGCGAACCGCCTCCCGCAAGCAGGCCGGCCAGGAGGTCGGTGCCGGGCGGTGAGGCCGGAGGGACGGTCGTGAGCAGTCGCGCGCCGCTCCCGTCGCCCCCGAGCAGGTCCGCGTGGCTCGTCTCGACGCCGGCCCACGAGGTGGCGGCGTCGTCCGCGGCCGGCGGGTCCCAGGGCGTGAAGGCGTCGGGCTGCCCCCAGACCTCGATGCCGACGTCGTGCACGCCCTGCGGGAGCGGGTCGGCGAAACGTACGCCGAACGGCAGCAGGGAGCAGGCCAGCGTCGGCCGCTTCCCGGCGCTGTCCGCCCAGGCCGGCAAGGTGTCGGGGCCGCAGACGACGGCATCGGGACTCTCGGAGTCGGTGACGACGAGCCCGGTGTTCCAGGCGGCACCGAGGAACACCGCGGCCAGCCAGTGGGTGGGCAGGTCGATACGGATGCTGTCGCCCCGCTCGAGGCCGTGCTCGTCGAGGAGCAGGCCGGAGGCCTTGGCCACCCAGTTGGCGTACGTCGCCGTCGACAGCTCCTGGCGCTCGCCACTGGCCTCGTCGTAGAAGGTCACCAGTGGACCGCCGGGGTTGTTCCGCAGGGCTCGGGCGAGGGTCTCGGGAAAGCTGGTCACGTCGAAACTCTAAGGTGTGCGGCATGACGTTCTGGGCAGTGATCCCCGCCGGCGGTGCAGGCACCCGGCTGTGGCCGCTCTCGCGGTCCTCGGAGCCGAAGTTCCTGCGTGACCTGACCGGCCACGGACGTACGCTCCTGCAGGAGACCTACGACCGTCTCGAGCCCGTCTGCGACGGCATCATGGTGGTGACCGGCGCGGTCCACGAGCGGGCGGTGTGCGAGCAGCTGCCGGAGGTGCCGCACGACGCGATCCTGGCCGAGCCGAGCGGGCGTGACTCGATGGCCGCGATCGGCCTGGCCGCGGCCTTCCTGGAGCGGCGCGACCCGGACGCGGTCATGGGCTCCTTCGCCGCCGACCACGTGATCCGCAACGTCGACAACTTCCACGAGACCGTACGCAGCGCCGCGGCCGTCGCCGCGGACGGCTGGCTGGTGACGATCGGGATCTCACCGACCTTCGCCTCGACCGCGTTCGGCTACATCGCCGAGGGCGAGCAGCTGGACGGCCACCCGGGCGCCTACCTGGTCGACGAGTTCGTCGAGAAGCCGTCGGCAGAGGTCGCCGCCGGCTATCTCGCGACCGGTCGCTACCGGTGGAACGCCGGGATGTTCGTGGTCCGCCCCACCGTGCTCCTCGACCTGCTCGCAGAGTCGGACCCCGGCTTCACCGACCGGCTGCGGGCCATCGCCGCCGAGCCGTCGAGACTCGAGGAGCTGTGGGAGACGCTGCCGAAGATCGCGGTCGACCACGCGGTCGCGGAGCCGGCCGCGGCTGCGGGGAAGGTCGCGACGGTCCCCGCCGACCTCGGCTGGGACGACATCGGCGACTTCGACTCGCTCGCGACGCTGCTCCAGGCTGCGACCACCGCCTCACCCGAGGGCCCCACGATCCTGGGTGACGACACCCTCGTCCACGCCTTCGACTCCACCGGACTGGTCGTGCCTCACTCCGGCCGCACGATCGCCCTCATCGGCCTCGAGGACATCGTCGTGGTCGACACCGAGGATGCCGTCCTGGTCACCACCCGTGCTCACGCCCAGCAGGTCAAGAAGATCGTCGCCGCCCTCAAGGACTCCGACCGCACCGACCTCACCTGAGCGGCGACTCCGTCGGTCGACACGGATTCGTTCGTTCCTCACGAATCCGGCTCGACCAGCGGCGGCTCGACCAGCGGGAACGAGAGACGGCCGCCTCCCCGAAGGGAGACGGCCGTTTCGTACGTCCTGGGGACGGGATCACATGGCCTGGGCCTCAGGGCTGGAGGTGTAGGGGTACTTCTGCATGAAGTCCTTGATCGCCTCGCCGGAGACGCTCTCGCAGTACTGGAAGACACCCTTCTGGGTGGAGGCCTCGGTCGGGTTGGCCGGGTCGGCGGACCAGTGGGTGAGGGCGATGTGGGTGCCCGAGGGGAACTCGGTCTTCTTGTCGCCGGCGACCGCGGTCTCCTTGGCGTCCGCAGCAGTCCACGGAGCCGCGATGAACTTGTAGCGGAAGTTGGAGGTGCCGGCGAACTTGTCACCGATCGCGCGGAGCGTGTTCAGCTCGTCCTCGGAGACGGTGTCGTCGTACCACACGATCGTGTAGCCGTGCTCGAGGTTGTGCACCAGCGCCTCGAGGTCGGGACGGTCGGCCGCGGTGTAGAACTTGCGCGACATGTCGGCCGGCGCGACGTTGGCCTCGTTCCAGTGCGGGCCGAAGGCCGGGGGAGCAGTGGTGTAGGTCTGCTCGGTGCCGGTGGCGATGTGGTTCTGGTTGCCGTCGGCGGCCATCTCGGTGACCTTCTGGCAGCCGGCGGCCTTGGTGCTCTTGCCGATGTCCTGCAGTGCGACGTCGTCGTACTTGCTGGTCTTGAAGAAGTCCGTGATCGGACCCCACGCGGCGGCACCCACGATCACGAGGGCGATGACTACGCAGACACCGACGATCGCCGCACCACGGACGCGCTCGGCGCGGCCCTGCTTCTTGCGGATGTCGTTGATGACCGCACGGCGGTCTTTGTTGAGCGACTTGTTGGCCACTGTTCGGCGTACCTCGGGTCTTTTGTCGGGACGCGCAGATTCTAGGTGGTCAGTGGTAGCAGAAGGGAAGTTGCCCCGTGATTAATCTTCGCGCGCTCGCATCGCCAGCCGTGCGCGAAGGCGAGCGCGGCGACCACCGCAGGGTCGCCGCCCTCCACCCGGAGCCCGTCCCCGTGCGCCACAGGAGCGGTCCCGGTGACCTCGGTGACGGCCGCGGAGAGCTCCTCGACGCTCGCCGGAGCACCGAACGGTGCCTGGTCCTCGGCGGCACCCTTCAGGGCGCGTACGACGGCTTCCCTGGCCCCGAAGCCGAAGAAGTCGGACCCCTCGGGGCGGATGAGCGCGCTCGCTCCCGGCCCGTCGTCACCGGGCTCACGGACCAGGTCGGCGCGGCCGCGCAGGACCGCGAACGGCCGCGCGCCCAGCTTGCCCTGGGAGATCTCGGCCGCCGAGGCGATCTCGTCCACGACGGCCGGTGCGGTGACGACGAGGTCGTTGCCGTAGGCGTCGACCTGGCCGGCGAAGCTCTCCAGCACCTCGAGCCCGGCGGCACCGATCGCGATGTCGGTCTGACCGTCGCGCCAGGCCCGCCCGGCGGTGTCGGTGATGATCACGCCGACGTTCGCGCCGGTGCGGTCGCGGAGCGTGGCGCGCAGGGCACGAGCGGACGCGTCCGGGTCCAGCGGCAGCAGCACGATGTGGCCGGCCTCGACGTTGGAGGCGTCGATCCCGGCGGCGGCCATCGTCAGTCCGAGCCGGCTGCGTACGATCTGGGTCGGCCCGCGCCGGGCCACCACGCGGGTCGTCTCGCCGGGGAGCGCGTCGTCGCGGATCCCCTCCCGCACCTGCCCCTCGGCCTTGGAGACCACCTTCGAGGTGACCACCACGATGTCGCCGTCGGCCAGGTCGGAGTCGAGGGCGTCGAGAAGCAGCGCAGCGAGGTCGTCGCCCTTCCGCACCTCGGGGACGCCGTCGGGCGCGGTGACGGTGATTCCCCTTCCGGACATGGGCCCCGTCACCGGGCCACCAGCTCGACCGCGGCGGCAGCGATGTCGGCGGTCGCGTCCTCGGACGACATCCACAGCGGCACGGCGGCCGTCTTCAGCCCGGAGTCGGTGAGGGCGGGGAGCGCGGCGGCGTCGGCGGTGTCGACCAGCCAGCCGTCGAGAATCCCGCCGGAGCCCCGCGTCCCATAGTGCAGACCGACTCCGGCGGCGGTCGCGTCGACTCCGATGGCGGCCAGCATCTGCTCCGCCATGCCGCGTACGTGGTGACCACTGATGATCGGCGAGATCCCCACGACCGGGGCAGAGGTGGCGACCAGGCCCTCCCGGATCCCGGGCACTCCGAGGATCGTCCCGACGGAGACGACCGGGTTGGACGGGGGCAGGATCACCAGGTCGGACTTCAGCAGCGCGTCCATCACCCCGGGACCCGGCTTCGACTCGTCCTGACCCACGAAGATCAGCTTCTCGACGGGGACGCCGGCCCGGAGGCGCACCCAGTATTCCTGGAAGTGAACGACCGAGAGACCGCTGGGTGAATTCTCGTCCTTGACCGCCACATGGGTCTCGACACGGTCGTCGGTCATCGGTAGCAGCCGCACCCGCTCGTCCCATACAGGCTTCAGCCAGCGTTCGCACAACGCGGCGGTGACCTGCGACAACGGAAACCCGGCCTCGAGCATCTGGGTGCGCACGAGGTGGGTGGCGATGTCACGGTCGCCGAGGCCGAACCAGGTGCCGGGCACGCCGTAGGCCTCGAGCTCCTCCTTGATCGACCAGGTCTCGGCCTTGCGGCCCCAGCCGCGCTCGTGGTCGAATCCGTTGCCAAGGGTGTACATCACCGTGTCGAGGTCGGGGCAGACCTTGACACCGTGCATCCAGAGATCGTCGGCGGTATTGGCGATCACGGTGACCCGGGCATCTTCCCTAATGCCTGGGACGCGGCCGGCAGAGATGCCGTGGAGGAGCCCGGAGATGAACTTCGAGCCACCATGGCCGCCGGAGAGAACGGTGATGTCACGCATGGTCCTAGCCTCTCAGACGAGGGCCAGCACCCCTGCTCCAGCCGGTGCGGAAAGCCTGTGTTAGTGCAGCCCTAGCAGATTTGAGGGTTGACTTGTGGCACCGACAGGCATGTAATTTCATCAGTGTGATTCGAAACTGAACCGGGGACCGTCAGCGCTGGAGACAGCGCCAGGAAATCTCGGGAAAATTTCGAACAGGAACTGCATCAAAACCTCGACCTCGGTCGTAACAGAGGCAGTTCCCGCAAAAAACGGGGGGATCGGTTACCTGCCGATGGCGTGAGGTGACTGGCCCGAATTGGGGTCACGGTCCCGAAAACAAGCTGAATAGGGTCGAAAGGTCGGAAAGACGATGAGAGAGCTGTTTCTCCTCGAGCCGGACACCGACGAAGGGGGCTGGCAGGAGCGCGCCCTGTGCGCGCAGACGGATCCGGAGGCGTTCTTCCCTGAGAAGGGTGGATCGACTCGGGAGGCCAAGAAGGTCTGCCAGACCTGCGAGGTGCGCCAGGACTGCCTTGAGTCTGCTCTGGGCAACGACGAGCGCTTCGGAATCTGGGGTGGACTCTCCGAGCGGGAGCGCCGCAAGCTGAAGAAGCGCGCAGTCTGAGGCAATAACCAAGCACGAGCCAGCAAGGCCCGGACCGTCAAGGTCCGGGCCTGCTGTCTTGTTCTGCCCATTGCTCCGCAATCCACGTCGCAGAGCCCATCGGGGCGCCGATCATGCCCAGGGGGAGATGGCCGATCGCTCGACAGGTCCATTCGGTCTATCACCAGATGGGCACTAGGGTTGCCGATCGTGCAAGCGTCGGTCGCCCTCGTCCTCGTCTCTCATAACGGCGCCGGCTGGCTTCCGACCGTCATCGACGGGATCCGGAACCAGCAGGCTCCGGTGAGCTTTGCCGTCACGATCGACACCGGCTCGACCGACAGGTCGGTGGAGATCCTCGAGGAGACCTTCGCCCAGGTCGTCCAGATGCCCGCGTCGACCACCTTCGCGGACGCGGCGAACGAGGCGCTGGCGATCCTGCACCAGGCGGCCCAGCCGCCGGAGTGGATCTGGTTCCTCCACGACGACTCGACCCCCGACCCGCATGCCCTGGCCACGTTGCTCAACGCCGCCGCGGAATACCCGGAGGCCGACATCCTCGGCCCCAAGATCCGCGAGTGGCCCTCGCTGCGGCGGATGCTCGAGCTCGGCGTCTCGATCTCCGTCACCGGAAACCGCGAGACCGGCCTGGAACGCGGCGAGTACGACCAGGGCCAGCACGACGAGGTACGCCGCGTCCTGGCCGTCAACACCGCCGGCATGCTGATCCGCCGCGAGGTCCTCGAATACCTCGGCGGCTTCGACAAGCACCTCCCGGTGCTCGGCACCGACATGGACCTCGGGTGGCGGGCCGCCAACGCCGGCTTCACGACCATCGCCGTGCCGGACGCGGTCGTCTTCCACGTGGAGGCGGCCCACCGCGGCGTACGCAAGACCCAGCTGACCGGGCGACGGATCCACTACCAGGAGCGACGGGCGGCGCTCTACACCCTGCTCGTCAACGGCCGTCCGGGCACCTTGGCGCTGTGGATGGTCAGGTTCTTCTTCCAGACCCTGTGGCGGATGCTCGGCTTCGTCCTCGTCCGTGACCCCGGGGCTGCCCTCGACGACCTGGCCGCGCTGGGCTGGATCTATGGTCACGCCGGTCAGATCGCGCTCGCCAAGCGGAGCCGCCGGAAGCAGGCGCACGCCGACAAGGAGACCGTCAAGGCGCTGCTGCCTCCGCCGTGGCTGCCCTACCGGCACGGCCTCGACTTCGTCTCCGACGTCGCCACCGCGGTCACGCTGCAGGCCTCCGACATCGCCGAACGACGCCAGATGGCACAGGCCGAGGCCGATCCCGCCTCGTTCGCCGCCAAGCGTCAGGCCGAGCGGGCCCAGCTGGAGGAGGACGAGATCCCGGCCGAGACCGGCTGGCTGGTGCGTCTGTTCACCAACCCGGTCGCGGTGCTCCTGGTCCTCGTCGGCGTCCTCGGCGTGATCGGGGCCCGCGCGGCGCTCGGCGGGGTCGCCGGCAGCGGCCTCGGCCCCACGCCCCAGAACGTGGGCGACTGGTGGCAGCTGCAGTTCCAGTCCTGGCACGCGATCTCGCAGGGCACCGGCGTGCCGGCACCGCCGCACGTCTTCCCGCTGGCGGTGCTCGCCACGTTCCTCGGTGGCAACCCGAGCCTGGCGGTCACTGCCGTGATGCTGCTCAGCTTCCCGATCGCGCTCGGCGGCGCCTGGCGGCTGCTGCGGGTCGCGGGCCGGCTGATCAGCCACCTCGGCGCCCCGCGCTGGCTGCTGCTGTGGGGTGCGACTGCCTACGCGCTGGTTCCCTACGTCAGCGGTGCCTTCGGCGACGGCCGCATCGGTGCGGTCGTGGTCGGCGCGCTGCTGCCCTGGCTGGCCCACGCTGCGCTCGGGTTCAGCGACCCCGTCGCCGACCGCCGCTGGCGGGCCGGCTGGCGCACCGGTCTGCTGCTGACCATCATCACCGCGTTCGCGCCGATGGCCTTCCTCGTCGCGGCGGTCTTCGCGGCCGTCATCTTCATCGCCGTACGCCAGCTGATGCCCGCCGTGCTCAGCGACCGCGACCAGTGGGGGCCGCCGACCGCGGCCATCGCGACACCGGTCGCCCTGCTGATCCCGTGGTGGCTGCCGCTGATCTTCTCCGGCGGGTGGGCCGGGCTGCTGCTCGACCCGGGCCGGCTGCCGGCCCCGGCCGCGGGCGGCTTCGACCTGCTCGTGGGCCGTCTGACCGGACTCGACGGCGCGGACCTCGGTGCCCCGTGGTGGCTGGGTCTGGCGCTGCCGCTGCTGGCGGTGCTTGCGCTGATCCCCAGCCGCACCCGTATCCCGGTCCTGGTCTGCTGGATCGGCGCGGTCGCGACGGCCGTCGTGACGATGCTGCTGTCCTGGATCCCGGTCCAGCTCGACGCCGGCATCGCCCGGGTCGGCTGGGGCTTCCCACTGGTCGCCATCCAGGGCTTCGCCGTGGTGGCTGCCGTGCTCGGGGCCCAGGGCGCCATCCTCGACGGGCTGAGCGGGCTGCGGAAGATCATGGTCGGCGCGGCTGCCGCGGTTGCCGGGGTGGCTGTCGTCGGCAGCCTCGGCTGGTTCGTCTACGCCGGTTCCGGGGACCTCACCGACAACACCCGGGCCCTCGGCCACACGGGCGTGCCTTCCTACATGCTCGACCCGACCTCGACCACGCTCGGACCCGAGGACGGCGTCCTCGTGCTGCGCGGCTCGGTCGACGAGGGCATCCGCTATGCCGTGCTGCGCAACGACGGGATCACCCTCGGCGAGGACGAGATCGCTCAGGTCGCCGGCGGCTCCGACGAGCTCACCGGGGTCGTACGCCGCCTGGCCGCCGATCCCGACGACGCGGTGATCGGCGACCTGGCCGCGCAAGGTGTGGCCTACATCGTGATGCCCGGTCCGGCCGACTCCTCGGTCGCCGAGGGGATCGATGCCTCCGGCTCGGTGACCCAGGCGAGCACCGTCGAGCGCTCGACGCGTGCCTGGCTGCTCGACTCCGAGCCGAGCGACCCGGGTGTGACCGAGTCGCCGTCCATCATCCGTACGATCCTGTTGGTCCTGGCCGGGATCGGGCTGTTCGTGGTCCTGGTCCTGTGCCTGCCGACGCTGATCCAGAGGAGGGAGTCGGCATGAGCCATTCACGTGAGCCCTACGACCGCTCGCACGAGCCGCAGGCCGACGACGTCCACGGCCAGGAGCCGTGGATGCTGGACCCCTACGCCGACCCCTACGCAGTGGGCCAGCCGGCGCCGGAGGGATACACCCCGGAGCAGCTCTACGCCCAGGAGCCCTACGTGCCCGGCCCGGAGACGGGACAGATGCTCGCCCAGACGGGCTACCCACCGGCGTACGAGGGCGAGTATCAGACCGGTGACTACCAGACCGGCGGCTACCAGACCGATGATCTCCAGGGTGCCTTCGAGCCGGAGTTCGAGGCCTGGCCGACCGCCGACGAGATGCGGATGGGCGAGCCGGAGCCGGAGCGCGCGAAGGGCGGTCGGATGGCGGCTGCTGCCGCCGCAGCGGCCGCTGCGCGACCTCGGCTGCGCCGCGTACGCAGGCAGCGCGGGCGACGCCTCGACAACACCGCTCTGGTGGCTCTCGGCCTGATCGGCGCGATGGCCGTGGCGCTGCTGCTCAACCGTCCCCACCAGTGGGAGCAGCCGACGCTCGCCGCAGACAGCAGCGCGCCGAAGGCGGCCACCGTGGTGTGTCCCGGCAAGCCGAAGTCGGGACAGGATCAGCTCTCGGTCACCAACGCCGCCGACGGCTCCGGTGAGGTCTCGCTCAGCGGCCCGGGCGCGGGCAAGGGTGCCCAGACCGCCGCGGCCCCGGGCAAGGTGACCGCCGCATCCGTCAAGCCCGGCTCGGTCGTCATCAAGGCGGGCAAGGAGGTCGCCCCCGGCCTGGTCGCCGGACGCTCGACGGCCAAGCCGCTCGCGGCGACCGGCTGCGTCGCTCCGCAGGCCGAGGCATGGTTCCCCGGCGTCGGCGCCGGCGCCACCCACAACTCGGTCCTCGAGCTCACCAACCCCAACAGCGGCGCCGCCACCGTTGACATCTCGCTCTACGACGAGAAGGGCGTGG
Organism: Nocardioides sp. NPDC057767; assembly: GCF_042798275.1. Lineage (NCBI taxonomy): Bacteria > Bacillati > Actinomycetota > Actinomycetes > Propionibacteriales > Nocardioidaceae > Nocardioides > Nocardioides sp. NPDC057767. Next base: position 203,296 of record NZ_JBHVKJ010000002.1, read on the forward strand.
TGGCGGTCCCCGAGGACCTGCGCGGCGTGGCGATCCCCGGCAACACCACCCGCACCTTCGACCTGCTGCACGTGATCCCGCGCAAGGGCGAGCTGTCCCTGAAGACCACGGTCGTACGCGGCCAGGCCGGCGTGATGGTGCGTGACCGCGCCGTCGCGCTCGAGACAGGCGCCACGAAGGAGGACTACTTCCCGGGGCAGTCGACGCCGGCCGAGACCAACCTGCTGGTCGGCTACCCCAACAACTCCGCGAGCCGCACGCTCACCGTCGTCAACCCGGGTGACGCCCAGGTCAGCGCCGAGCTGCGCCTGCTCACGCCGAAGAACGTGCTCACCCCGGAGGGTGCTCCGGAGATCAGCGTGCCGCCCAACGGACAGGCGCAGGTCGACCTGACCAAGCTGCTCGGCAAGGACAGCGCCGACGACGCCTACGGCGTGGAGATCGTCGCCACCGGCCCGGTCACCACCGCGATGCGCTCGGTCGACCGCGGCGACGTCGCGATCACCACGGCCACCGAGACCATCTCGAAGGCGACCGCGGTGGTCGTCCCGGCCGGCCCCGGCGTCGGTAAGAAGCGGGTCGTGATCGCCGGCCCGGTCGCCAAGACCGGGGGCAGCGGCACCGTCAAGGTCGTCCCGATGACCGCGAAGGGCAAGGCCCTCAAGGCCAAGTCCGTCGAGGTCGGCCCCGGGCTGGGTGCCGAGATCGACGTGCCCGCGGAGGCCGCGCTGATCCAGCTCGTACCCGAGGGTGTCGAGGTCAATGCCGCCGTCGTGATGAGCGGGGAGGGCGATGCGGTCGTACCGTTCCGTCCGCTGCGCTCGGAGGTACGCACCGCCGGGGTTGCTCCTGGGTTGCCGTTGCCGTTGAATCCCTGAGGTCTTCTTTCGGCTCGCAGTTGGCTGCTGTGTGTTGTGGTGGGTGTTTGCCGCCGACCCTTTCGGGGAGGGTGTTCTCAGCGGCGTCCGGAGTAGGTGAACGAAGTTTCGTTCGCTACGGTTGCCGTCGCCCGGGGGTGGCTCGGTGCGTGAAAGAAATCTTTCTTTCACCGGGGGAGCGCCTACTTGTCCTGGGGAATGAATTTTCGTTCACCGTGGTGCGTCCGCCTCTCGAGGAGCGACTGGCACGCGGCCACACTGGCCGCCGCCCCTGATAGCCAGCCAAATCTTTCTCGACATGGTCCGGTGTCAAGGACCGCGCAAGCGGCCGGCGAAGCCGGCGGCCGCAGGCCGTCCTTGACTCCGGGGCAGGTCGAGAAACACTGTGAGGACAGGGTCGGCGGCCCAGACCAGCCCCAGAATCTCAGCACCTATGGGCGGCCGGTTAGAACGGGACGGCTCGCCCGCGCCCTCAGGGCTGATAACGCGGATCGACATCCTCGGCATCGATCCCGAGCAGGTCCGCGACCTGCTCGACCACGACCATGAGCACCATCGCCTCGACCTCGGACCGGGTCTGGCAGCGGTGCTCGATCGGCCGCCGGTAGATCACCAGGCGCGCCGGGTCGGCGCCGGCGCCGCGCTCCAGCGACCCGAGCGGGATGTGGTCGTCGACGGTCCAGTCCTTGGGGATGTCGGGCGACTCCTCGACGGCGTACTCGATCAGGCCCAGCCGTGACTGCCAGCGACCGTCGATCTCGGTGACGATCGCGAGCGCGATGTCGTCGAAGCGCTCGCGCCGGGTGCGCAGGACCGGCACCTTCGGGTCCGTGGGGACGGCGATCGGGCCGCGGCGCCCACGGCCGTGTCGATCCCTGTGGCTGGTCATGTACGCGAGCCTAACTGCGCGGCTGGCGTCAGGGGAGTACGGTTCACTCGTGACTGCTCGTCGTTGTTCGCGTACCGCCTGCCAGCGCCAAGCCGTCTGCACGCTCACCTATGTGTACGCCGACCAGACGGCCGTTCTCGGCCCGCTGGCCACCTATGCCGAGCCGCACGCCTACGACCTGTGCGAGGAGCACGCCGAGCGCCTCTCCGCGCCCAGGGGCTGGGAGGTCGTCCGGCTGGCTCGTGAGCCCGTCGACCCGCAGCCGAAGGGCGACGATCTGCTCGCGCTGGCCGATGCCGTCCGTGAGGCCGCCCGGCCGCCCGCGCCCGCCCCGCGAAGTCCCGCCCGCGCGCCCGGGCAGGACGACGTCGAGGATCCCGGATCGGGCGACGGCCAGCCCCGCCCCGGCGGCACCCGCCGCGGCCACCTCCGCGTGCTGACGTCCGAGTAGGACGACTAGAGTTCCGGACATGCCGGAGAGAGTCGACCCCGACGTCGCCAGCGCCGTGTTCAAGGCGTACGACGTGCGTGGCACCGTCCCTGACCAGATCGACGAGAACCTCGCCCGACTCGCCGGGCGGGCCTTCGTGCACGTCGTCGGCGCCCGCGGCGGCGAGATCGTCGTCGGCCACGACATGCGCCCCAGCTCGCCGGCGCTCTCCGGAGCCTTCGCCGAGGGCGCGACCGAGGCCGGTGCCGACGTCACGATGATCGGACTGGCCTCGACCGACGAGCTCTACTTCGCCTCCGGCCACCTCGGCCTGCCGGGTGCGATGTTCACCGCCAGCCACAACCCGGCGCAGTACAACGGCATCAAGCTGTGCCGGGCCAACGCGGTCCCGGTCGGTGCCGAGAGCGGGCTCGACGAGATCCGCGACCTGGTCATCTCCGGGGCGGCCCCGGTCGCTCAGGTCGCCGGCAGCATCAGCGAGACCGACGTGCTCGAGGCGTACGCAGCCCATCTGCTCTCCCTCGCCCCGGTCAAGGGCCGCAGGCTCACGATCGTCGCCGACGCCGGCAACGGAATGGCGGGCCACACCGCGCCCGCGGTCTTCGGTCGTCTGGGTGAGGAAGCCGTTGAGCTGATCCCGATGTACTTCGAGCTCGACGGCACCTTCCCCAACCACGACGCCAATCCGCTCGACTCGACCACGCTGGTCGACCTGCAGGCCAAGGTGCGCGAGACCGGCGCCGACGCCGGCCTGGCCTTCGACGGCGACGCCGACCGCTGCTTCCTGGTCGACGAGCGGGGCGAGGTGGTCAGCCCGAGCGCGATCACCGCCCTGATCGCCGAGCGTGCCCTCGCTCAGGAGCCGGGCGCCACCATCATCCACAACCTGATCACCTCCCGCGCGGTCCCCGAGATCGTGACCGAGCTCGGCGGCACCCCGGTACGCACCCGGGTCGGCCACTCCTACATCAAGGCCGTGATGGCCGAGTCCGGCGCCGCCTTCGGGGGTGAGCACAGCGGTCACTTCTACTTCCGCGACTTCTGGCGCGCCGACTCCGGCATGCTCGCCGCGCTGCACGTCCTCGGTGCCCTCGCCGAGACCGGCGAGCCGCTGAGCGAGCTGCTGGCTGCGTACGCCCGCTACCCGATGAGCGGCGAGATCAACTCCACCGTCCCCGACCAGGCCGCCACCGTGGCCGAGATCGAGAGAGCGTACGCCGGCCGCGACGGTGTCACCCTCGACAAGCTCGACGGGCTGACCCTCTCCCACGCCGACTGGTCCTTCAACGTCCGCGCCTCCAACACCGAGCCGCTGCTGCGGCTCAACGTCGAGGGCAAGGACACACTCACCATGGAGCGCGTGCGCGACGAGGCGCTCGCGATCATTCGAAAGGAATCTGACTGATGAGCGCCCTAGGCCTGAGCGAGAAGCTGCTCGAGATCATCGTCTGCCCGCAGTGCCACGGCGATCTGCTGCCCGTCGAGGCTGACAGCGAGCTGGTCTGCCAGGGGGAGTGCGGCCTGGCCTATCCCGTACGCGACGGCATCCCCGTCCTGCTCATCGACGAGGCCCGACCGACCAAGAGCGAGTGAGGCAGCGATGACCTGGTTCGACGAGTCGAGGCTGGACGACGAGCGGGCGCTGGCCGGGATCGATCTGCTGCTGCGTTCGCTGGCCGAGTCCGGAGCCCGGGTCCGCCGCGAGGCTGCGGGCGCCGCAGAGCCGCTGCAGGAGGCCGTACGCCGCGCGGCAGAGTCCGGTCGACCCCGGGCCGTCGTCGCAGCGGGTCCCGACTCGCGCCTGCTGCGCGCCGTCCTCGAGCCGTACTGCCCGGTGCCCTTCGTCGCCTGGCCGGCTCCGGGCCTTCCGGGCTGGGCCGGGAGTCTCGACCTCGTGGTCGTGCTGGCGCCGACCGGGGCCGACCCGGGGGAGGCCTCGGCCGCCGCCGAGGCCGTCCGCCGTGGCGCCCAGCTGGTCGTGGCCGCGCCGGAGAAGTCGCTGGTCGCCCAGCACGCCGAGGGCCGCGACAGCACCCTGCTCCCGGTCGAGGGCGGCGACACGCTCGCGATGGCGATCCTCATGCTCACCTATCTCAACTCGATCGGTCTCGGTCCTGAGGCCGACGCGGACACGGTGGCCGATGCGCTCGACGACGTCGCCACCGCCTGCTCACCGCATCGCGACATCTCGGTCAACCCGGGCAAGATCCTGGCGATCTCGCTGGCCGACTCGCTCCCGGTCGTGTGGGGCGGCTCCGTCCTGGCCGCCCGCGCCGCCCGACGGGTCGCGGAGAGCCTGCGCCGCGCGAGCGGGCGAGGTGCGATCGCGGGCGACGCCGACGACCTGCTCCCGGTCCTCGAGGCGGCCCGGCCGCGCAACGTCTTCGACGACCCCTTCGCCGAGGAGCAGCCGTCCGCACGTCCCGTCCTGGTCATCCTCGACGACGGTGCGACCGATCCGATCATGGTCGAGCAGCGGCGCTCGCTCACGGAGGCGGCGGATGCGCGCGGCGTACGGGTGGAGGTCGTCGAGGCGAACGCGAGCACGGAGGTGGCCCGCTACGCGTCCCTGCTGCTCCAGGGAACATACTCCGCGGAGTATCTTCGTTTGGGTTTGGTTAACGATGTTTAATTCCGCATGACGGACGGATCCCTGTGATCTGCGTCATGTCTTGCGGTCAGGTCGGTTGGCGGAGCTTCGCCATCATGTGAGATCCCTGGACGCCGGAGAGTGGGCCGTTGTTTGATTTGGCAACAAATCGGTCACATCAAGGCCGCATCCCCCTCCCTGGAACAGGATCCCCCTCCCATGAACCAGACCAAGTTCGTCGTTGCCGGTGCCCTGGTGCTCCTGGGCGCCATCGTCGTCAGTGGCCGGCTCTCCGATCCCGCCCCGTCCGCGAGCGACAAGGCGAGCGCCGCGGTCGGCGGCACCCTCCGCATCGGCGTCGACAGCGCCGAGCCCGCCTACTACAAGGTCGACGGCGTGACCAAGGGCTTCGACTACCAGATGGCGCGCAGCGTTGCGGACGGCATGGGCGCCGAGGCGGAGTTCGTGGAGATGGAGTTCAGCGAGCTCTACCCGGCCCTCCGGGCTGGCAAGATCGACATGATCGGCGCCCAGGTCACCAAGACCGAGGAGGGGGAGCGGGAGTTCGACTTCAGCGCTCCCTACTTCGTGACGTACGTGTCCTTCCTTGCCCCCGAGGGCTCCGCCATCCGGACCCGCGACGACGTCGACGGAAAGAGCATCGCGGTCGTCGAGGGCACCGTCCACGAGCGTTATCTCCGGGAGCAGTACGAGGACGTCGACATCATCAGGACCCCGGACGCGGCGGCAGCGGTCGCGTCGATGCGGAGCGGTGAGGCCGATGCGTTCTTCTACGGCGCTCCCTACGCCGAGTCGATCATCAAGGGTGCGCCCATCCCGCTGACCGAGCCGATCGTCTACCAGGCCGAAGATGCTCCGATCGGGTTCGTGGTCCGGGAGGGCGACGAGCGTAAGGAGCAGATCGACGGGGTCATCGAGGACATGGTCCTCAGTGGGGAGTGGATGAAGATCAAGACGGACTACTTCGAGGAGGATCCGCTGTCCGAGGTCTTCCGAGAAAAGGGCGTCTGAGGTCGTGAGCCTGAGTTTGAGTCCGTTCGCCTGGGCCGAGCTTGTTTGGGTGAACATCGTTCGTGATCTGGGTCACGTGCCACGGTGGAAGTTCGGTCTCGGAACGTGGTGATGATGTCCCAAAGCCTGGACGTAGGGGACTGGACAGGTGTTTGATGCAACATCGTCCGGCCACTCCTGGCCAGCACGTCTTGGATTCTCGGCGCCGACGTGACGGGCATGCCCCCACCATCCCGGAAAAACACAGGACTTTCGCATGAACCACATCAAGTTTGTCGTCGCCGGCGCCCTGGCCCTCTTGGGGGTCCTGGTCATCGGCGGCTATTTCGCCGACCCGGCCCCGAAAGCGACCGAACAGGAGAGTGCCGCGGCTGGTGGCACCCTGCGGATCGGCGTGGACGGCACCGAACCGGCGTACTACAAGATCGACGGCGTGACCAAGGGCTTCGACTACGAGATGGCTCTCGGTGTCGCCGAAGGCATGGGTGCCAAGCCGGAGTTCGTCGTCATGGATTTCAGCGACCTCTTCACCGCACTCGAGGCCGGTGACATCGACATGATCGGCGCCCAGGTCACCGAGACCGCGGAGCGGAAGCAGGACTTCGACTTCACCGCGCCCTACTTCGTGACCTACCTGTCCTTCCTCACCCCGGAGGACTCGACGATCAAGACGCGCGAGGACGTCGACGGCAAGAGCATCGCGGTCGTCGAGGGCACCATCCACGAGCGCTACCTCGACGAGCAGTACGAGAACGTCAACGTCGTCAAGGCCAAGGACGAGGACTCCGCGGTCAAGGCGATCCAGGACGGGAAGGCGGACGCCTTCTTCTACGACGCTCCCTACACGGCGCCGATCATCAACCGCGCGCCGATCCCGTTGAAGGAGGCGATCGTCTACCCGGCGGACGACGCCCCGATCGGCTTCGTCATGCAGAAGGGTGACGGCCGCAAGGACCAGGTCGACGAGGTCCTCGAGCAGATGATCCTCGACGGGGAGTGGCTGAAGATCAAGAAGGAGTACTTCAAGGAGTACCCGCTCTCGGAGGTCTTCAAGGACAAGGGCGCCTGAGCCTGACGCCGCTCGCCCCGCTTTGGGGCGCCTGAAGTCCAGTAGCCTACGATGCCCGCTGGCCCGGCTCGCCCCGGACCGCGTGTCTCGGCGCACCCCTCCCCCAAACCAGGACGTCGTATGAAATCCCTGAAGTTCATCCTTGCGGGCGCGGTCACCCTTCTGGTGATCCTGATCGTGGTCTCCAACACGGTGGAGACGACCGGCCCGTCCTCCGCCAGGCGCAGCAGCGCTGCCGACGACGGAGCCCTGAAGATCGGCGTGCTCGACAGCGCGCCGGTGTACTACCACGAAGGTTCCTCGGCCAAGGGCTTCGACTACGAGATGGCCCTCGGCGTCACGAAGTCCCTCGGCATCAAGCCCGAGTTCATCGCGATGGACTTCGCTGATCTGTTCACCGCGCTCGACGCGGGCGAGATCGACATGATCGCGTCCCAGGTGAGCGTGACCGAGGAGCGCGAGGAGGCCTACGACTTCTCGCACCCCTACTTCGTCACCTACCTGTCCTTCACGACCCCGAAGAACTCGCCGATCAAGAAGCTCAAGGACGTCAACGGCACCCGGGTCGCCATCGTCGACGGCACCGCGCAGGAGAGCATCCTCAAGGCGCGCTTCCCCAAGGCCGAGATCGTGAAGCGGAAGAACGAGGCGGCTGCGCTCGAGGCCGTCGCCTCGGGCAAGGCGGACTCGTTCTTCTACGACGCGCCGTTCACCGACGGGCTGATCAAGAGCGCCCCGATCCCGATGGAGGAGCGGATCGTCTACCCCTCCGACAAGGCCCCGATCGCCTTCGTCTTCCGCAAGGGCGACGGGCTCAAGGACCAGGCCGACGACGCGATCGACGAGATGATCGTCGACGGCACCTGGCTGCGGATCAAGACGGACTACTTCCGGGAGTACCCGCTCTCTGAGCTGTTCCGGGAGCAGGGCGTCGAGTAGCACGGCCCACCCGCTAAGGTTCCGGTCATGAGCGAGCGTCAGCGAGCGACAGTGAGCCTCAGGCCGTCGCCTCCGTATTATTCGCCCTTGGTTACGGAGGCGACGGTATGAGCGCCGGACTCTTCGCACTTCTCGACGACGTGGCCGCCATCGCCAAGCTGGCGGCTGCGTCTGTTGACGACGTCGGCGCCGCGGCCGGCAAGGCCTCGGCCAAGGCCGCCGGTGTCGTCATCGACGACACCGCGGTGACGCCGCAGTACGTCCACGGCATCGCCGCCGAGCGCGAGGTGCCGATCATCAAGAAGATCGCCTTCGGCTCGCTGCGCAACAAGCTGCTGATCATTCTCCCGGTGGCACTGATCCTGGCGCAGTGGGCGCCGTGGGCGATCACCCCGATCCTGATGGTCGGGGGTGCCTTCCTCGCCTTCGAGGGTGTCGAGAAGGTGCTGGAGTGGGTCCGGCCGCACGCGGAGACGCACGAGACGCCGGTCGTCCTGGAAGGCCCTGAGGCCGAGAAGTCGATGATCGCCGGTGCCGTACGCACCGACCTGATCCTCTCGACCGAGATCATGGTGATCGCGCTCAACGAGGTCATCGAACAAGGCTTCTGGATGCGCCTTGGCGCGCTGGTCGCGGTCGCCTTCCTGATCACGATCGTGGTCTACGGCGTGGTCGCCCTCATCGTGAAGATGGACGATGTCGGCCTCTCGCTCTCCCAGCGCTCGGGTGCCTTCGCCCAGCGGTTCGGCCTCGGCATGGTCTCGGCCATGCCGAAGGTGCTCACCGTGATCTCGATCGTCGGCACCGTGGCGATGCTCTGGGTCGGTGGCCACCTGATCCTGGTCGGTCTCCACGACGTCAACGGCCTCGCCGCCGGCCACCCCGGCTGGTCGTGGCCCTATGACACCGTGCACCACCTCGAGGAAGAGGTACACCACGCCCTCGGTGCCGTCGGTGCGGCCGCCGGCTGGCTGGTCAACACCTTCTTCTCCGCGGTCGTCGGGCTCATCGTCGGTGCGATCGTGGTCGGCGTACTCCATCTGCTGCCGTTCCCGAAGAAGCACTGAGCGCGGTCGGGTCACCTGCCGCTGGTCCATGGATGTTGGCCTGGCGTTTGCCGTCCAGGATTACCGCGGACGCCGAGGGCCGCTTGTAGTCTGGGTAGACCCTGCGTGGGAGATCCCGCTGGTGCGCAGATGCGCGACGCAGGCCCGCATTACCTTCGGTAAGGAATAACCATGGACTACAAGGTTGCCGACCTGAGCCTGGCCGAGTTCGGCCGCAAGGAGCTCTCCCTCGCCGAGCACGAGATGCCGGGCCTGATGGCCATGCGCGAGCGCTACGGCAAGGACCAGCCGCTCAAGGGCGCCCGCATCGCCGGCTCGCTGCACATGACCATCCAGACCGGCGTGCTGATCGAGACGCTGACCGCGCTCGGCGCCGACGTGCGCTGGGCCACCTGCAACATCTTCTCCACCCAGGACCACGCCGCCGCGGCCGTCGTCGTCGGCAAGGGCACCCCGGAGGACCCGCAGGGCACCCCGGTCTTCGCCTGGAAGGGCGAGACCCTGGCGGAGTACTGGGACGAGGCCGAGAAGGTCTTCGACTTCACCGACGAGGCCGGCAACAAGATCGGCCCCAACATGCTCCTCGACGACGGCGGTGACATCACCCTGCTCGTCCACAAGGGCGTCGAGTTCGAGAAGGCCGGCGCCGTGCCGGGCCAGGACTCCACGGACAACGAGGAGTTCAAGGAGGTCCTCCGGGTCCTCGACCGGTCGCTGAAGAACGACCCGCAGCGCTGGACCAACATCGCCAACGGCATCAAGGGCGTCACCGAGGAGACCACCACCGGTGTCCTGCGTCTGTACGACCGGTTCAAGGAGGGCTCGCTCCTCTTCCCGGCGATCAACGTCAACGACTCGGTCACCAAGTCGAAGTTCGACAACAAGTACGGCTGCCGCCACTCGCTCATCGACGGCATCAACCGCGCCACCGACGTGATGATCGGCGGCAAGGTCGCGGTCGTGTGCGGCTACGGCGATGTCGGCAAGGGCTCCGCGGAGTCGCTGCGCGGTCAGGGCGCTCGCGTCATCGTCACCGAGATCGACCCGATCTGCGCGCTGCAGGCTGCGATGGACGGCTACGAGGTCCGCCGCCTCGAGTCGGTCATCGAGACCGCCGACATCTTCATCACCACGACCGGCAACTTCGACATCATCCGGGTCGAGCACTTCGAGAAGATGAAGAACCAGGCCATCGTCGGCAACATCGGCCACTTCGACAACGAGATCGACATGGCCGGCCTCGCGAAGATCCCGGGCGTCGTCAAGGACGAGATCAAGCCGCAGGTCCACCAGTGGATCTTCCCCGACGGCAAGAAGATCATCGTGCTCTCCGAGGGCCGCCTGCTCAACCTGGGCAACGCCACCGGTCACCCGAGCTTCGTGATGTCCAACTCCTTCACCAACCAGACGCTGGCCCAGATCGAGCTCTTCACCAAGACCGACGACTACCCGATCGGCGTCTACGTGCTGCCCAAGGCGCTCGACGAGGAGGTCGCCCGCCTTCACCTCGACGCGCTCGGTGTCGAGCTCACCGAGCTCAACCAGGCGCAGGCCGACTACCTCGGCGTCCCGGTCGAGGGCCCCTACAAGTCGGATCACTACCGCTACTGATCACCATCTGAACCCTGGCCGAGTCGGCTCGTTCTGACCGAAAACTCTGCCGAGTCGGCTCGTCATGACGAGCCGACTCGGCAGGGAATCGGGTCAGAACC